>JBKHHU010000037.1:0-22794 GCA_046539045.1 Phycisphaerae bacterium | reverse complement strand
CGCGCTCGTCGGGTTAGTGGGGGCAGCTTCATTCGGAATCGAGAAACGCAGAGCGTCCCCGTATACGGCAATTGTGGAAATGAAGACAAAACCTACCGCCTGTCGATCAACAGCAATCTCAGCCAAGTGTCTGGTACCATCACGATTGACCTCGAAGAAGCTTTGCCGCTCCTGTTCGTTCTGGGGAACGACATGGACTTTGGCTGCCAAGTGATAAATCGTCGATCCGGTTGGAACAGAGCGCGGTGAAAGGTTATTGATATCACCAGTGACGACGGAAATGCGGCAATCTTCCGCAAAAGGAAATCGTTCTTCCTCGCCCGGAAGCAAAAGGCACCATATCTCTGCCCCCTGTTTCAGAAGTTGTCGGACCAGTTCACGACCCACACAACCGGCGGCCCCGGTAACGAATGCTTTGCCTGCAACGCCGTCCTTCGTTTGATCAAGAGTCATTTGGTAGCCCGATAGCAATCTTGGACACTTCGAATTACATTCACATACCGCCCTGCTACTTCAGCGAGAGTGTATTGCCGAACGCAGGCCTGGCGAGCACGACGGCCCATCTGTTTCCGTAAAGAATCATCACTCATGAGTCGGCTTATAGCGTCAACCAATCCGTCAACATCTCCGGGCGACACGACGAAACCGCACTCGAGTTCTTCCACAACCCTTGCCATCTCGCCTTGCTCTTCGCAGACGACAATCGCCGGTTTGCCCGACGCAAGCATCCCATAGAGTTTACATGGGACAGCCAGTCCGGTGAAAGGAGAGTCCAGAACCGCCAGCTGCACATCACACGCAACCAAGGACTCGCCAATCATGTCCTGAGGCTGATACGGGTGGAAGCTCACATTTCCGAGTCCCTTCTCGCGAACCAGTTCTTTGAGCGACTGTTCTTTCTGCCTGAAGATCGTGTCGTTCTATCTCATCTACAGAGCTGTCATCGTGACCGGCCTGACGCGTCCATACGATCTGCTTTACCGACGCCTGCGTCGTAGCGAGGAGCGTCTTTCGGCCGTTCTGGACCAGTTGCCGGTGGGCGTGGCCTTGCTGAATAGCGACGGTGACATCTTGGTCAGCAACTCCATTTTCCGTGGATATGTCGCCGACAAGATACCCTCACAGAACCAGCAGGACCGCGAGCATTGGAAGGCTCTGGATGAGGAAGGCAATGAGATTCCTCCCCAGAGCTGGCCCGGCGCTCGGGCCCTTCGTGGGGAGGAGACCAGCGCGGGCATGGAATTTTCATACACGTTGGGAGATGGACCGAACTCCTGGGTGCTGGTCTCGGGAGTTCCTTTCCGAACGACCGAAGGGCAGATCCTTGGGGCCATCGTCGTCCTGCAGGACGTAACCGATCGAAAACGTGCCGAAGAGGCACTTCGCGAGGCCCGCGAGCATCTTGAGAACCGCGTCGCGGAACGCACGGCCGAGCTTCGTCAACGTGCCGATCAACTGGCACGCCTGACCTCGGAACTGACGCTGGCCGAGCAGCGCGAGCGACGTCGGCTGGCACAGGTGCTGCACGATCATCTTCAGCAGTTGCTGGTCGGTGCAAAGTTCGGCTTGGGAATGCTGCAGAATCGCGCCGGTGAGGATCTGCAGGAGGCGATCGAGCAGGTGGAAGGCCTGGTGGATGAATCGATCAAAGCCTCCAGATCGCTGACGGTCGAGCTTTCTCCGCCCATCCTGCACGAAGCCGGTCTTGCCGAGGGGCTGGAATGGCTGGCCCGCCGGATGGAGGAGAAGCACGGGCTTGTCGTCAAATTGGATATCGACCCGCAGGCCGCAACCGACCGAGAGGACGTGCGTGTGCTGCTGTATCAGTCCATTCGCGAGTTGCTGTTTAACGCGGTCAAGCACGCCGGCGTGCCCGAGGCGTCGGTCTCCCTCAGACTCCACGACTCGACGCACATCCAGGCGGTGGTGGAAGATAAAGGAAGAGGCTTCAATGCCGAGGCCGCCTTTGACCTCAATGATGAGAGCGAGTCGACCGGGTTCGGTCTGTTCAGCATTCGGGAACGTCTGGCGATGCTTCAGGGAAGCCTCGAAGTGATCAGCAGGCCCGGACACGGCAGCCGGTTCACGTTGCTCGCCCCACGGTACCAACCCGGATCGGAACCCGAGGAATCCATGGAGGCCCCGTCCGAGACGCCGGCCGAGCGGCCGGAAGAAACTGCTGCCAGCCACGCTAACGGCAAGATACGCCTGCTGCTGGCCGACGATCATGCGGTCGTGCGTCGCGGCGTATCGATGGTTCTTTCCGAAGCGGAAGACATGACCGTGGTCGGCGAAGCGTCCGACGGCGAGGAAGCCATCCAAATGGCCCTGCGGCTGCACCCGGACGTGGTCCTCATGGACTTCTCCATGCCGAAGATGGACGGTGTCGAGGCAACGCGACGGCTCAAGGAAATTCTACCGACAATCCGCGTCGTCGGCCTGAGCATGTACGAGGAAGCCGACCGCGCCCAAGCGATGCGATCCGCCGGTGCCGCCGCTTTCCTCACCAAGGGTGCCAAAGCCGACAAGCTGATCCGTACGATCCGCAGAGTGTGCCTGAGCGAACCCATGGAGAAGTGAGTACGGATACCGGCGACACCGCCGTCACTGCGTCTTCTTGATCAGGTACTCCAGCACCGCCCGCTCCTCGACGTTCAGATCGCCAACCGGCGGCTCGGACTCACACTCCGGAATGTTTGCGAGCCCATCGTCACTTCTCCAGATCGAGATCGGCGTCGTCGCCGTAGTCGTGGCAGACGTCGCTCTGGTACCGCCTCGACAGGTCGCGGGCATCGCGAACATCCTCGATGTACTGCTCGATCTCGCGGTGTCCGTGAACCGTCTCCTCGCCGTCGACCAGTGCGGGAGCCTGTCGTGAAGCGTCTGCGTCTGCGTCCGCCTGTTCCACTCGGAAGGCCAGGTGGTAGTTTTCCAGTCTCTCCCGGAGTCGCCGGCAGTCGGCGCAATCCGGCTGGGTGTATAGGGTCATCATGTTCAGATTCCTGCAACGGGGTTATGGAGACCGGTAACGGCACCGGCCGCGAAGAATTGTAGCCGCTACTCCCCCAGGACAGCCGGCCTGTAGCGGGTTCAGCCGGACCGGGTGGCGCGGAGGCTGAAGACCATCGGCAGCTTTCCTGCCAGCGGGGCCGGGAAGTCCCACGAACCGTCGTCCTGCCGGACCATCACACCGCATCGCTGGAAGAAACTGCGCGGGAACTCGTGCAGGAAATCCACCCGCAGCGGCGCCTCTGCAGCCGCCGTGATCAACTCGCCTAGCGGATGAAAGTACTCGATCGTCGCGGGCATGACGGTCTCGGAGCCGTCGTCGGCGTAGCTCGGCCCCGGGCCGAATTCGATCGGCTCGCCACGGAAGTAGCTGTACCGCAGATCGACCCCGTCGGGCTTGTCGGGGGCGTCCTCGATCATATCCATCACCGGGTGGCCGTCTGCGACGTACAGCACCCCGCCGGGCTTCAGCAGCCGCCCCGCCGATGCCATCCACCGACGCACATCGGGGATCCAGCAGAACACGCCGAACGAGGCGAAGACCATGTCGAACTGCTCTCCGGCCAGCACCTCATCCGCCCGCTGGGCATCACCACAGACAAACCGGACGTCCATGCCGAACTCGTCGGCAAACGTCTCGGCGGCCTGCAATGCCGCCGGCGAGAAATCCAGCCCCGTGACCTCCGCGCCGAGCCGGGCCAGCGACAGCGTATCCAGCCCGATGTGACACTGCAGATGCAACACCCGCTTGCCGGCAATATCCCCGATCTCCGAATCCGTCGGCGGCAGCAACGTCAGCCCCCCCGCGGCGCAGAATTTCCACCCCGCCACGATACTCCGCCGACCTCAAATGCACCGGCACACGAGCATCCCAGCTTTTCCGATTTTTCGATGTGACCTTCTCTGGATGCATGGGGAGTTCTCACACTGCCGGACTTTTGCCACACGAACCCACGTCCGCACCGCATCGGACAGCAGTATGGCGCGTTTCCCGGTCAATCCCTTTTCCACTCCTCAAACCCTACGTTAGCTCATACATCCCGTGGCCGAGGTTACGTAGTCTGCCCTGGCGGGTCAGTTCGTCCCAGACCTCCTGGGGGTATTCGTTGGGCGGGCTGATGGCGGAAAGTGACTTGTCGGCGCCTTTGGTCAACGGGGACCGGCCGAGTTGGGACTCATCGTCGAGGCGGGTGAGTTTGGCGCGTTTCTTGAAGGCTTTCAGGGCGCGTTTGAGCGTTTCCGGATCGGGCTTGTCCGCATCGGTCGGCTCGGGGGCGGAGAGTTCCTCGATCACCTCGGCCAGTCGGGCAGGCTCGCGCATTCCGGCGACGGCATTGATCCGCCCTGCCGGCAGGCCGGTGGTCTGCAGCAACTTGTAGACCTGCTTCCACTCCGTTGACGCACGCCGGGGATTGTCATAGCCGTTGATCTGCTCGAGCAGGCTTTTCAGTTCGCTTACGGTTGCGTCGTCGGGCATGTTCTCTTCCTGTGTGAATGGGCCTGCTCAACGTCTTGGTCGCATACGTGGCAGGCGTCGCTGGGCGTTTGCACTGGTGTCCTTCGGGCATCAGCGGCACCCCGGGAACGACTTTCTTTGCAATCTGCTGGCCGGCGAGCGCGCCCCGTTGGTGGGTCAGGAGACCCACCAACCGGGGTGCCAACCGCGGCGCCGATACGCTGTTACCGCTTCACGCGGGCATTGCCTTCCCAGATGCTCCAGACCTGGTCTTCGTCGGCCGGCTGACCGTAATCGGTCAGCATGGTGGTGACCATCGCGCCGGAAGCCCAGCCGAACCGGACCCACTTTTCCGGCTCCCAGCCCTTGAGGATGGCATAGAGCATCCCGCCGACGAACCCGTCGCCACCGCCGATGCGGTCCAGGACGGTGATCTCGCGCGGCTCGACAATGTGCCATTCATCACCGGCGGACATGATCGCACCCCACTTGTGCAGGTTCGTGCTGACCACTTCCCGCAGCGTCGTGGCGAAGACCTGGGCGTCGGGGAACGCTTCCTTGGCGCGGTTGATCATGCCCTTGAACCCGTCGATCTTATCGGCAAGCCCCTCGCCCCCCGCCGGGGGGCCTTCGATGCCCAGGCACAGTTGGAAATCTTCCTCGTTGCCGATGAGGATGTCCGCTACGCTGGCGATCTCGGTGAAGATCTCTCGGAGTTCCTCTTCGCGATTGACCCAGAACGACGCGCGATGGTTGAGGTCGAAGCTGATGCGCGTGCCGTGCTTCTTGGCAGCCCGGGCCACTTCCAGGCAGAACTGACCGGTGTCCGGGCTCAGCGCGGCGATCAGGCCGGACAGGTGCACCACCTGCACACCCTCCTGGCCGAAGATGCGCTCGAGGTCGAAGTCCTTAACGTTGAGCGTCCGGCCGACTTCGCCGGCTCGGTCGTTGCAGACGCGCGGGCCGCGGGAACCGTACCCGCTGTCGGCCAGGTTGAACTGGTGCCGATAACCCCACGGGTTGCCCTGCTCAACTTCCGGGCCCTCGACATCCATGTGCCGACCGGCCAGGTCGTCCTTGATGAAGCGTGCCACGGGGCTGCCCTTGACGAACGTAGTCAACACCTTGACGGGCAGACCAAGAAACGAGGAAATGCTGGCGACGTTGGATTCGGCGCTGGTCGCCTGCATGATGAACTGCTTGGAGCAGTGAAACGGCTGGCCGTTGACCGGCGTCATCCGACCACCCATACTGGTGGCGACAAGCATGGCGTAGTCGGCATCGCTGCGGAGTTCGATACTCACGAAGATTGTCCTTTCTTACCTGCGATTGAAGCTACTCTTCCACGGGCCGGGGCTTGCGCCGCTACGGACCCGGATTCTCTGCAGAATGAATAGCATATTTGGGCGTGAGTCGCAATCGGACGTTCAGAAGAGCGGGAGAGACTACTGCCCGGCGAGCACGTCCCGATAGGCCCCCGCCACAGCGGAAACCATCGCCGAGGCCGAATGGTTCTCCCGCAGGTAATCCAGGGCGTTTTCCGCGATCTGCCGGGCAAAGGCGTGGTCTTCCAGAATGTTCCGGAGCTTCCGCGTCAGATCGTCGGCATCGCCCGGGTTGAACCGCAAGGCCGTCCTACCGTCGATCAGGAAGTCCGTCCCGCCGCCATGGGCCGCGAGAACAGGCACGCCGGCGGAGACAGCAAGAAAGGAGGGAATGTCCAGCCGCTTCATGGGCGATGGGGAGATGTACACGTCGGCTGCCTTGAAAATCCCCGGCAGCGTGGAGGTTTTCATGCGGTCGACGAAGGTGATTTCCTGCCGCAAGCCGAGTTTCTCCATCTCCTTGCGGATGCGCGGCTCGGCCCTGCCGTTACCGATGATGAACAGCCCCACCGGCGGATCACTCCCCCGGACGGCGCGGTAGGCCTCCAACACGGCCTGATAATGCTCCGGCTGGTCCATCGGACCTCCGACAACCACCGCGCTGACGCTGTCCAGTTCGTTGAAGCAGGTGGCGTGTCGCACCAGATATCCCCCCGGGCGCACGAGCAGAACATCCGCAACGGGGACGACCTTGTGCGTGGCCAGGTCCAGCTGGATCTGCTCTGACCCGGCCATGATGCATTTCAGATGCCCGGGCAGCTTACGGAGTCGGCGACTGTCGCCGAGTTTGTTGGCTGTGACGATCAGCGGGAGTGAGGACAGTTCGGAGAGCTTACCCGCCAGCTTCGCCGAGCCGACATCCAGCGCGTGTAGGATCCGGATTTTCCTGTCGGTGATTTCGTCGGCCAGCCGTTCCAGTTCCCGCGAAGGCATCCCCAGCAGGCCCCGGTTCCGGTAACGGGCGACTTCGACCGGCGGTTCGGGTAGCTCCGAGACGTCGGCAGATTCCGGACAGAAGATCGTCACCCGGACGATCTCATCCATGAGCCCGACGACCAGGGAAGTGAGGAACTTCCCCATGCCCGCCAGCGTCGGCTCGTCGAGCACCCATCCGGCGTGCACTTCCTTCGGCCACGCAGAGGAGGCGCCGACCGGCAGGGCCTTCTTCGAGTCGCGGGATTGTGCTGGGGTCTCCGTCATAGTGGTATCTTCGCGTGGCGTGGCGACCGGTGCAAGGGTTGAGGTATCAGACGCTGGTCGGCTCACCGTTCATGGACGACTCGCCGGATAGATCGTTGTCGATGGCGTTTTTGAACTGCTCCCAGTCCTCCATCGTGTAGAGCACCTCGCGGGCCTGCGAACCTTTGTGTTCGCCAAGAATGCCCGCCTCAGCCATCTCCTCGATAATCCGGCTGGACCGGCCGTACCCGATCTGCAGGCGCCGCTGCAGCAGCGAGACGCTCCCACGCCCCGCCTTGATGATGACTTCGACGGCCTTGTCGAACAGTTCGTCGCGTTCGCCTGAGATTTCTCCCGCCGGTCGGGACTGCAGGCGAATGAGTTCGGAGTTGTACTCGGGGTCACCGACCTTTTTCAATTCACCGGTGACGGCGTGGATTTCATCGTCGTCGACGTAGGTGCCCTGCGCGCGGACCAGCGTACTGGTGCCGGGCTTGAGGAAGAGCATGTCGCCCTGCCCGAGCAGCACGTCGGCTCCGTTCTGGTCCAGCACGATGCGGGATTCCTGCCGGCTTGCCACGCGGAAGCTGATCCGGCACGGCATGTTGGATTTGATCAGACCGGTCACCACGTTCACGCTGGGCCGCTGGGTGGCCAGGACGAGGTGGATGCCCACGGCCCGCGCCTTCTGGGCGATGCGGATAATGTGGCCTTCGACGTCCTTGCCGGAGGTCATCATCATGTCGGCCAGTTCGTCGACGATGATGACGTAGTACGGGATTTTCTTCGGGATACGGGCCTTCTCTTCGTCGGACTCCACGCCGAACCGCTCGTAGAGGGCCTTCTCGGAGAGCTTGTTGTACCCGGCGATGTTTCGGACGCCGGCTTCCTTGAACAGCTCGTACCGTTCGTCCATTTTGGTCGCCGCCCACTCGAGGATTTCCTCGGCCTTGCGCATGTCATTGACGATCGGACAGAGCAGGTGCGGGGTTTCCTCGTAGGCGGCCATCTCGACCATCTTCGGATCAACCATGATGAAACGGATCTCATCCGGTGTGCGGGTCAGCATAAGCGACATGATGATCGCGTTGATGCAGACGGATTTACCGGAACCAGTGGTACCGGCGATGAGGCAGTGCGGCATACGGCTGAGGTCGGAGACGATCGGATCGCCGGAGGCATCCTTGCCGAGGTAGACGGGCAGGTTGTACTTGTGTTCGGCTTCGGGAGCCAGACCCATGAGCTCCTTGATACGCACGATTTCCTTGTCGTCGTTGGGCACCTCCACGCCGATGGTGCTTTTTCCGGGCAGCGGGCTGACCACACGCACGCCAGGCACGGCCATCGCGCGGGAGATATCGGTCGAAAGATTGGAGATCGCCGACACTTTCACACCCGGAGCCAGTGCGAGCTCGTACATGGTGATGACCGGCCCGGTCATGTGACCGACGACCTGCGCCTCGACATTGAAGTCGGTCAGAGTTCTCTGGAGGACCTGCGCCTTCTCCGCTGCGGCGGCTTCAACGGTCTCGTCGAATCCGCCTTCCGGGTCCATGAGCAGATCGAGCGAAGGCATCTGGAACTCTTCTGCCGACTGCTTCCGACGTTTGGGGGCGCGGGCGGACTTGGCGGCAGGTTTGGCCTTGGGAACCGGTGTCTTCTGGGGCGTGGGCTTGTCCTGTTTGCTGTCTTTCCCGTCGCTTCGGCTGAAGAGTCCCACCAGCGACCGCGCCGGCCCGGATTCCTTGTCTTTGGGCTGGTCGGGCTGCTGATCTGCCTCCGCCGCAGCGGGCTTGGTAGAGGGCTCCGCTTTCGGCGTGTCGGTGCCGCTCTTTCCGGCGCTTTTTCCCTTGAGGGTGGTGCGCGCGGAATTCTGGGCCATCTTCGAATCCGGGGTGGAGCCGTTGGTCCTGACGGCCGCAAGCACATCCGGAAAAGTTTTTTGCGAGTTGCTGAACAGGCGTCGCACTCCCCGCAAAGCAGCAAGCACGAGACGGTCGGCCGTCAACAGCAGACCGACCAGGAACACCGCCAGCACGATCACGCCGGAACCGACCGCAGCGAACTTGGCCAGCAGGAACTCACCGACCGTCATCCCCAGCACCCCGGCCGGGTGCTGATGCGGTATCGCCAGCGGTTGCGGATCCTTCAGGTAGAGCCACGTGCTGATCGACACCACCAGCAACCCCACGCCCACCAGGCGCCACCAGACGTCGCGGATCTTCCTGCCGATGATCATCAGTGTGGCCAGCGCTGTGGCGAAGATGAGCACGGCGTACACCCCAAGTCCGACATACCTCCGCAGGCTGTAGGCCATGAGAGAGCCCGCCCTGCCGGCAAGGTTGCTGACCGACCGTGCCGGGTAGTAGCTTGCCGCCGGCCAGTCGGTGGCGTCATAGGTCAACATGCTCATCCACGCCAGCACGGTCACGCACGCAAGCGTCAGGATGAACAGGTATTTCAGAAAGCGGAGACCTCCGCCGGCGTCGGAGGCGGGTTGCTTCGACTGCGACGCTGCTTTCTTTCCGCTGCTGGAAGATTGTTTTCTGCTTTTCGCCATCCGTAACGCCTGCCAAAAACGTCCCTGTCGTCAGATACCGGTCGACCCGAACCCTCCCGATCCCCGGGCCGTGTCGTCCAGCGTATCCACGATATTAACCTCAACCCGTGTGACCGGAGAGATCACCATCTGAGCGATTCTCATCCCACGGGTCACGGTAAACGGTTCGGACCCGATGTTGCCGAGGATTACGCAGACTTCGCCGCGGTAATCGGCGTCGATGGTGCCCGGAGCATTGGGAAGCGTAATCCCGTGCTTCAGTGCCAATCCACTCCGCGGCCGGACCTGGGCCTCATAGCCGACAGGCACAGCCATGTAGAATCCGCAGGGCACCAGCTTGATCTGTCCGGGCTCCACAATCACTTCATCATCACAGGCAGCGCAGATATCCATTCCTGCAGCATGGTCGGACATGTACTGCGGGAGCGGGACGTCTTCGCATCCCTGCTTGGGTCGTATGCTACATATTATCGGACGCTCCATCGTCGATCCTCCAGCCGAATCCGGTATTTGGGCCCTTCGTCGAGAAAGGCATTCTTCTCTGGTCCCTGGCCGGTTCATCGCGTCCGGAAAGGTCCTCGATTCTCGATTGTCCTGCCCATGCACGGAACCTTCTGTCGCCCTTTGGGGGTGGAACGTGTACTTGTCCGTGCATCGGCCGGTCGAGGCCCGTGACCGCATCGGATCGCAGGCCGACCAGTTTGATTCCCTTGTCTACCGTATGGCGGCAGATCTTGTCCATGTCGTTATGCTCCGGCTGGGTCAGGTTGATCGCCGTCAGGCCCTGCATTTGGCTCATCGGTTCGATGAAGTGATCGCCCCGGCCACAGTAATGGATCGCGCCCTGCCCGCCGAATTCGTCGAACAGGTATTGATCCCGGTCGCGGATGAACTCGACGTAGATCTCGGGCGACAGATTCATCAGAGAATCGTTCCGGATCATCAACCTGCCCCTAAACGCCGAGCCCCAGTGGGTCGTGTATTTCGATTTCGGTGGGACCAGGTCGAACCATCGCCGGGCGAAAGCCCTGTATGTCTCCGTCGATAGGTCCAAGGCTTTTCGCATCAGGTCCGGGCTGTCATGGAACGCCAGAAACATCTCACTGCCCCACAGCAGTTCCACCACGTCAACGGGTCCCTGCCAGTCCGGATGATACAGATCCACGTGCTCGGCGATTTTCGGGTACTTCTCGAATACATCGAGAAAACGCTCCGCACAACGAAAAACCTTCTCGCCCAACGCCTGATCCACAGCCGGAATGCCGTTGCCGACGGCCTCTCTGACCTTCTCCGTTGAGCGCAGGGGCCGGGTCGTGGGCAGCGTGTTCGTCTCTCGCGGCATGATGAACAGATCGCAGCCGAACAGCGAAGAAAGTATGCCGGTTCCGTAGTTGCACCGGACGTTGAGGCACCCTGTCCCACCGTTGAGTTGATCGGAGACCATGCCGAATTGGCTGAACAGCATGAGATCGTAGTCTTCGATCGCGTCGTTGATGTTGACATCAGGCCAATCGACACCGGGCGGATTCAGCGGCCTGGCTTGAGGAATGAACAGGTCGTCCGGACAGCGGTCTTCAAGGAAATCCACCCATTGCCGGCGGTACTGCCGCTCGACGGCTGGGTCGATACGATCCTCGAGATCTCTCAGGCAAGTCTTCAGGAATTCGTTCATCACTGCGTCCCAGTTCTGCCGCAAGTGTCGGCACTTCTGTCGGGCTGCGCCTGGAACAGCTCGACGATCTTCTCAGCCAATTCCAGCTTGGACCGATGTTCCCACGGAAGTACGAGCTGCTCTGCAGACAGAATCGCGGCATGGCTGGAGTCGGCGTCCATGGCCGACGGCGGATTCACTACCACAAAATCGCTGCCCTTTGCGAGCATTTCTTCTTTGGCCTTGGCTTCCACCTGGGCCGGTGGGCCGTCTTCAACACTGAAGGAGATCACCCGCTGGTCGGCACGTTTGCCAGGGGTGATCCCCGCAAGGATGTCCTCGGTCGGGAACAGCCGAATCGTCACCGGGCCACCCTTTCGCGGGATCTTCGTCGGCAGGCGCTTCTCCGGCCGAAAATCTCCCACCGCCGCCGCCATCACGAGCACATCGCAGAGGGGGAAATGCGCGGCAAGCAGTTCCTTCAGATCGTCCACTCCCGTGAAGCGATGGGTTGTCGCCCCTTCCGGCTGATTCAGAGCGATCGGCCCCAGCAGAAGCGTCACTTGATGCCCTGCCTGCAAGGCGGCTTTCGCCACGGCCAGCCCCATTCGCCCGCTGGATGCATTGGAGATGAAACGCACCGTGTCGATGTATTCACGGGTTGGCCCTGCCGTAATCAGGATTTTCATAGGGGCTCCTCGCTCTGGCAGCCGACGTTCTATCGGACGGCGGACCCATTATGAAAGCCCATGCACCGGAATGCATGGGCTTTTCGTTCGATTTCACGGCCGGGATCAGACAATCTGGGACTTCGGCGGGTGCCTCAGAAGCAGTCCGGCTGCGGAACCGAGGATCTCCGTCGGCTCCTGCATCCTGCCGGCTCCGATCGTACCGCAGGCAAGGTATCCTTCCGCCGGGCTCATCAGGTGCACGCCCCGCGACCGGAGTGTCTCCATGTTCTGCTGAGTCGCCTCAGCGGCGAGCATGCGGTCGTTCATCGCCGGGACTGCCAGAATGGGACACGACCCACCGGACGACAGCGCCAGCGTAGACACCAGATCGTCGGCGATCCCGCAGGCCATTTTCGCCATCACATTGGCCGTGGCCGGGGCGAGAATCATCAGATCCGCCCGCTCGGTCAGCGAAATGTGCTGCGAACTGTAGTCTTCGCTCGCCTGCCACAGGCTGGTGAAGACGCGCCGACGAGTCAGCGTCTGGAAAGTCAGTGGCGTGATGAACTGCTGCGAGGCATCGGTCATCGCAACCGACACACCGGCCCCGGCCTGCACCAGTTTGCTGGCCAGGTCCGCGGACTTGTAGCAGGCGATCCCACCGGTCACGCAAAGCAGGATCTCGTAGCCGTCCAATGACATCTCGCGGCCGTTCTCAGCCATGGTTGGAACCTTCCGACGATGGCGGCAGTTCTACTACTCGAGGTTCTCCGGTTCAGCCACGTCCGACCGATCGTAGTCGATCGTAATCTTGTCTTCGAGAATCTCCTGAATGACCACTTCCATATCGGTCTGCCCCTTCTTGCGCTCGACCAGCGGTCGGGCGCCCTGGATCAGCTCAACGAGGCGTTTCTGGATGAGGGCGGTCAGCTTGAAACGTCCGCCGACCTTCTCGATGACTTCTTCGCTCTTCAGCGCTTCGATCATCCGTCGTTACTCCTGTATAATCTGCACCATTTCCTGGATAGCCGTTTCCAAATCGTCATTCACGATTTCGCGGTCGTATGCGCCGCTCTGCCTGGCTTTGCGGATTTCAGCCTCCGCTTCGGCCAGCCTTCGGTTTACAGTTTCCGTATCTTCGGTTCCCCGCCCCCGGAGTCGGCGGGCGAGCTCGTCCATGCCCGGAGGGACGACCAGAACGAAAGTCGCCCCGGGCATTTTCTCGTGTACCTGCACGCCGCCCTGCACATCGATGTCCAGCACGATGGTCCTGCCTTCGGCGATGGCGGCGGTTACCGGCTCCATCGGCGTTCCGTACAGGTTTCCGAAGACCTCCGCATGCTCCAGCATCTTGCCGTTGCGGATCATCTCCTCAAACGCTTCGCGGCTGACGAAATGGTAGTCTCTGCCGTCGACCTCACCCGGACGGGGGGCACGAGTCGTCGCCGAGGTGCTGAATTCCGCGCCTGTCCGCTGCAGCGCCTCTCGTGCGATCGAACTCTTCCCGACGCCCGATGGGCCGGTTATCACTACCAGTTTGCCGTGATCAGCCATGCTATTCGACGTTCTGAACCTGTTCCTTGATGCGATCGATTGCCGTCTTGATCTCGACCACGTGCTGAGAGATCTCCGCGTCATTGGCCTTGGAGCCCATGGTATTGGCTTCCCGAAGCATCTCCTGGGCGATGAAATCCAGCTTCCGTCCTGCCGGAACGTCTCGGCCAACGATCTCCCGGAACTGCTGCACGTGGGCTTCCAGACGCTGCAGTTCCTCGGCGATATCGCTTCGGTCGGCGAAGATCGCCACTTCCCTTGCCAGGTACTCCTCGTCGATACTCGCCTTTGCGCCGCCGACCAGTTCTTCCACCCGCTGGCTCAGCCGCTGCTGATACTGCTTCACCACGTCCGGAGTGCGGGCAGAGATTTTCTTCCGGAATTCGTCTATGGTCTCGCACAAGCCCAGCAGTTCCCCGGCCAGTCCCTCGCCTTCGGTCTTCCGCATCTGCACCAGCGAATCGGTCGCCAGAACCAGCAAAGCCAGCACGCCGTCCTTAACCTTTTCTGCCAACTGCTCAAGCGGCGGTGGCTCGGTGACGCCGGGCAACTGAAGCAGCGTTCCCAAATCAACCCGCAGCAACGGGTTGGCGTCCGTTTCCAGTACCGTCAGCTGAGACAGGTACTTCTCCAGAGCAGCCCCGTTGACCGACCAGACGGCCTGGTCTTCGGGGATCCGCGACTTGAGCGTGACCATGATGCTCCCGCGCTGCATGCGGCTGCGGAGGTACTTCTCGATTTCCGGCTCGAGCATGGACAGGTATTCCGGCAGTCGGATGCTCTGCTTGAGGTACCTGTTGTTGACGGAGCGCATCTCCAGGGAGAACTCGACGCCTTCCACTGTCCCCGAGGCGCTGCCGAAACCGGTCATCGATAGTAGCATGGTAGCTCCTGGTCAGCCTCAGCCGGCGGGAACCGTCTGGGTGGTTGCGGCCGGTCCGGTGGCCGGTGTTTCCTGCGTGGTCGGCCCGGTCGCCGGTTGGGTCGTCAACAACTCGTATTTAAGGGTGTTTATCCCGCTCGATGTCCATTGGCTGCGGTAGGCCCTGGCTCGGAGCGTCTGCCCCGGCTTGAGCGCGATGGGCTTGGCCTTGTACTCCATCGAAGTTTTGCCGTCTCTGTCGGGTTCCGTTCCGTCCAGCGTGTAGTAGATCGTGGCGGTCGGCGTTTGCGACCTGATGGTCACCTGCACCGGGTCCGCATCCGGATTGGTCACCGGATCGATTTGGGACGGGCTGAAATCGGGAGTCGCGACGACCCCCGGATCGGTACGGAAAGCCAGATTCGCGCCGATCGCCAGCGCCAGAAACGCGCCCGTCAGCAGGATGGTCACCCACGTCAGGACGTCGCCTGTGCGGGTACCGAATGCGCTACCACCACCGGCCCCGCCAAAGGCAGCACCAAGCCCGCCGCCCTTGCCCTTCTGCAGAAGGATCACCAGGATCAGCAGCACGCAGATGATAACAAACAGTATGCCCAGAAAAATATCCATAACCGCTCTCTCATTTGCTACCCCGGCAACGGGGCACAGATCACGCGATCACCGTCTCCCCAGAGGGTCTCCCCTCCAGGGACCGGCGCTGATTCAACATTCCGACAGGTTACTGGTTTAGGCCTGCCTGCACAATAGCCGTGAAGGAATCGACCTTCAATGCGGCCCCGCCAACCAGGGCACCGTCGACATCCGGCTGGCCCAGCAGCTCGGCAGCGTTGCCCGGCTTGACCGACCCGCCGTACTGGATACGGATGGTATTATCGGCAGCATCGTCGCCGAACTTGTCACGAAGCAGTCCGCGGATCATCGCGTGCACTTCCTGGGCTTGGTCCGGGCTGGCGGTCTTGCCGGTCCCGATCGCCCAGACCGGTTCATAGGCGATGGTCAGATTCTCTGCCTGGTCGGCCGACACGCCCTCCAGGCCGATCTTCACCTGTTCAGTGACGACATCGGTGGTCTTGCCCGCTTCACGTTCTTCCAGCAGTTCGCCGACACACAGAATCACGTGCAGCCCGTCGGCAAGCGCCTTGAGCACCTTCTTGTTGATCAGTTCGTTCGTTTCGCCGATGACGTGCCGACGCTCGCTGTGCCCCAGGATGACGTATTCACAACCGACGTCCTTCAGCATCGCAGTCGAGACCTCACCCGTGAAGGCGCCGTTGTCTTCCGTATAGACGTTCTGGGCGGACAGGCCGATGTTGGTGCCCTTGACCGCGTCGTTGATCGCTGCAAGGTAGACGAACGGCGGAGCGACCGCCATCTCCACCTCATCGACCAAACCGATGGTCTCTGCCAATCCCTTGGCCAGTTCAACGCCCTCGGCGCTGGAGGTATTCATCTTCCAGTTTCCAGCGATGAAAAGTTTGCGTGACATTCCGTCTCCTTCCGTACGTACAAGCTTGCATTTTCTTTGGATAGCTGTCTATGACGTTCCGGCCGTTCGCGCCGGAAGCGGTTTGCTCTGCGGCTTACACAGGCTCCTCTGCCCGGGGATAGCTGCCCAGCACCTGGATCTCCCCGCAATGATCGCGGGCTTCCTCCAGGGCTGCAGCAAGGTTCGGATCTTCGCCGTGTCCCTCGGTGTCGGCGAAGAAGTAGTACTCCCAGTTCCGTCGCTTGGACGGCCGGGTGTCGATGTTCGTCAGGTTCAGCCCATGGCGGGCGAACACATTCAGCACCTCCACCAGCGCCCCGGCTTTGTGTGCCGTCGAGAACATGATGGAGGTCTTGTCTTTCCCGGTTCGCCTGGCCGGCTGGCTCGAGATCACGAAGAACCGGGTCATGTTGTTGGGATTGTCTTCGATGTTGGCGAAGACGATCTTCAGCCCGTACAGATCGGCGGCCAGTGTGGAGCCGATGGCGGCCAGGCCGGTTTCGTTGGAAGCCATCTCCGCCGCCCGCGAACTGCTGGCCACCGGGATAAGATCCACCTTCTGAAGACTGGTACTCAGCCATTTGCGGCACTGGGCGAACACTTCCGGCTTGGATGCGACAATTTTGATCTCTTCCGGACGGCAGTTGGCCAGCAGATTGTGGTGAATCTCGACCAGCACTTCGGCACAAATGTGAACCGACGAGCCGACGAACGCGTCAAGCGTATCGATGACGCCCCCCCCGACGCTGTTTTCGACCGGAACAACCCCAAGATTGCAGTGCCCGCGGGCGACCTCCTCGAACACCGCGGGGATGTCCGCCATCGGCCGGTATTCCACGGAAGCACCAAACTTGCGCTGACTGGCCAGGTGCGAAAAGCTGCCTTGGGGTCCGAGATAGCCGATCCGCAACGGCTTTTCCAGGGCGAACGATCCGCTCATCAGCTCCCGATAGATCGCCTGCAGCGTTTTCTGCGGCAGCGGACCGTTGTTCAACTCCGAGATCCGGCGCAGCACCGCCTGCTCGCGATCGGGCGCATAAATGGGCGTGCCGTCAACCTGCTTGGTGCGGCCGACTTCCACTACCACTTCAGCACGAGCATTAAGCCGTTCGACGATCTGTTTATCCAGCTCGTCGATCCGCTTTCGCAACTCGTGTAGATCTATGGGTTTATTGTCGCTGTTCTCGCTCATGTGTCTGCTGGTTGCCGATCGGACGGGCGCGCAACTCTCGGCGCAGTCCGGGCAGACGGAACTTTGTACCCGCCCGGGTGACTGTGGTCAAGGTGTTTTTCCAAGCGTTACCGGGCAGTTACAAAGGCTTTCGCCTGTTACATCAGATGCATGGGGTCCACATCGGCGATGATCTCCGCAGCGGTCTGGCGGGTGAGGCTTTCCATCTGCGGGAAGATGCGCGACTGGACGAAGCCCGGCCGGTCCGTGATCAGCAGAAGCTGATGCCGGAACTGGTTTCGTACGCGCTGTACCGCGGCTGGCTGAGGACCGATGATCACCGCTCGACCGGTAGGGATTGACTCCCGCAAAGTCATGTTCAGGCGCCGTGCCGCTTCCTCGGCCGTCTCGCCCTTGGGATGTCGGCAGATGAACCGCACCATCCGCGAGAACGGGGGCAGGCCTGCTTCTTTCCGGAGCGACAGTTCGTACTGACTGAACCCGTCGTAATCGTGGGTGAGGGCGTACTGAATGGCGGGCTCTTCGGCGAACAGCGTCTGCACGACCACCCGGCCGGGAATCTCCGCCCGGCCCGCCCTGCCCGCAACCTGGACGATCAACTGGAAGGTCCGCTCCGAAGCCCGGAAGTCCGGAATGGTCAGGGAGGTATCGGCGCTGACGATACCCACAAGCGAGACATTCGGAAAGTCCAGCCCCTTGGCCACCATCTGTGTCCCCAGCAGAATGTCGACCTCTCCCCGGCCGAAGGACTGCAGGACCTTGTCAAACTGCTTGGTGGACGTCATCGAATCACTGTCCATACGAGCCACGGCGGCAGTGGGGAACTTGCGGGCCAGTTCGTTCTCGATCCGCTGAATCCCATATCCGAACAGCACCAGTTTGCCGTGGCACGCCGGGCAGTACTCCGGCAGGGCCGAGGTCGATTGACAGTAATGACAAGTCGCCAGTTGGGTCGCCTGGTGAAACACCATCGCCCGCGTGCAATTCTCGCAATTGAACGTCCAGTGGCATTTCGGGCAGAAGACGTAACTGGCGTATCCCCGGCGGTTCATCAGGAGGATCACCTGCTGCCCGCGATCCAGCGCCACGGCCATTCGTTGCGTCAGAGTGGCGCCCAATAGCTCGATTCTGCCCTGCTGGAGGTCTTTTCTCAGGTGAACCATTTCCAGCGCGGGCATCGTCAGCCCCCTGACCCGCGCCGGCAGGCGAACCAGTGCATACCGTCCTTCCATGGCATTGTGGAGGCTTTCCAGAGACGGCGTAGCCGAGCCAAGAATTACCGGAACCTTGTCCATGGAGGCGCGCATGACGGCGGTATCCCGGCCGTGGTATCTCGGAGCGGTGTCCTGTTTATAGCTGGACTCGTGCTCCTCATCGACTACGATCAACCCGAGATTACGCGTCGGGGCGAACACAGCGCTTCGCGGGCCGACCACCACGCTCGCATGCCCGTCGCGGATCTGCCGATAATAGAAGCTTCGCTGGTTGTCGGTCAGACCGCTGTGCAGCACCGCCACCCGCGGAAGACGTTCCACCAGCCGCTGCAGTGTCTGCGTCGCCAAGGCGATCTCCGGCACCAGGAGGATCGCCTGTTTGCCTTCGTCAATCACCTTGCGGATCGCCCGCACGTAGACTTCCGTTTTGCCGGACCCGGTCACGCCGTGCAGAAGCGTCACGGAGAACTCGTCGTTCAATTTGGGAGCGATATTTTCCAGAGCCGCCTGCTGAGCGTCGTTGAGATCGAACGGGGCGGCTTGCCCGTCCTGGTTCATCTCGGGGAGAGTGACTTTCCGCGTGCCCATTCGCACCAGCTCGCGTGACCGCAAGCGTTTGATTGTGCCCCGCGAGCAGCCGGAATGATGCATCAGATCCTCCAGCGTAAGCGGCTCGATTCCCTGCTTCTTTGCCTCCAGCAGTTCATCCAGCACCTTTCGCTGCTTCGATCCGAGCCTTTTGGGCCAGTCGGAACGTTCTGAATCGAGGTAGACGACCGATTCGGTCCGCGGAGGGTGTTTCCCGACGGCAGAGGGTATCATCGCGCCAAGCGTCATTCCCAGCGGCGTAAGGTAATAGCGGTTGATCCACTGGCCCAGTTTCCAGAGCGTCTGGTCCAACTGAGACTCGTTGTCGATGACCTCGGCCACTTTTTTCAGACGGTGGCTGCCGCGTTCAGCGTCGACGGCAGTGATGAATCCGATGGTGGTGCGGTTGCCTCTGCCGAACGGAACGCGCACCCTCTGGCCCAGCACGGGAGAGCCCAGCCCATCCGGCCAGACGTAGCTGTAGCTGCTCCAGACGTTGGTGTTGACCGCGACGCTGACCACGCGCTGATCCGACGATGTCGTCTGAGGAGCGTCCGAGTTGCCGAAAAGCTTCCCTGCCATAGGCGGACAGAATAGCATCTGACGCGGCTGCGGCCAACGGATTTGCCTCAACAGACTCCTGCCGGGCCCGGTTTGGGGGCGTCTCTGCGGTAACGGTCGCCATGGGCTATTGATATTGGGTCGCCGGCGAAGTACCCTTTGGCCTGAGACGGAATCCGACGTACCGGCTGGAATCTTCCCGGATGCGGAGTCTACAGGCATCCGCTGAACGGCCGGCGCACGAACTCATCGAACAACCGACCAGAGAGGACAGGCGATGACGCAACTGCCCGACGATGCGAAGATCGCAGAAAGCACACTTCTCGTCGTTGACGACAACGCGCAGAATCTCGAACTGCTGATGGCGTATCTGGAAGATCTGCCCTGCGAAGTCCAGAGCGCAACCGACGGGATTGAGGCGCTGGAAAAAGTGGCGGAAGATCAGCCCGACCTGATCCTTCTGGACATCATGATGCCCCGCATGAGCGGGTTCGAAGTCTGCCGCAAGCTCAAAAGCGACCCGGAAACGCGAGATATCCCCATCATCATGGTCACCGCCCTGACGGAGCTGAGTGATATCGAACGCGGCGTGGAGTCCGGAACGGACGATTTCATCACCAAACCCGTCAACCGCCTGGAGATGATCACCCGCATCCGCAGTCTGCTTCGTGTACGGCACCTCAAGAACGAACTGGACCGCACGCTGGCGTACCTCAACGAGATCGAAAGCTCGTCCGGCGGCAAGAGCGACCAGTAGCCGACAGCCGCTGTGTCGATCCATCCCGACAAACTGAAAAGAGTAATTCGGAAGAATTCGGAAAGGCCAGACATGACCCCGAATGAGAATCCCCTGTTCCTGAACGTGCTGGATTTCACTGCCGCCGTAGCGGCCAAGAGCCCCACCCCCGGTGGAGGTTCGGTGGCCGGAGCCGTCGGCGCGCTCGGCACGGCCTTGGGTCACATGAGCTTGAACTTCACCCTTGGCAAGAAGAAATACGCCGAGCACCAGGAGTATCTCGAGCATCTTGCCCAGCGCCTGAACAAGTCGCGCGAGATGATGGAGCGGCTGGTGGTGGAGGACATGGAAGCTTTCAAGCTGTACCAGGAAACCAGTTCGCTTCCGGAAGGCCCGGAAAAGGCGGCCAGGATGGACACTGCCACCGCCGCGGCCGTTAACGTGCCCAGAGAGCTCTGCAAGATCTCTCTGGCGGTGCTGGAGGATTTCGCGGTGATGTCCGACGGCAGGTGCAATCGCTGGTTGATCACCGACCTGATGGCCGGTGCGGCCTTGCTGTCGGCGGTCTGCAGCATGTGCCATTACAACGTGATGGTCAACACCGGTTCGATGTCCGACAAGGACACCGCGCGGGAACTGCTGCAGTCCAGCCAGAACGATGTGGACAAGGCAAAGGACCTCTTCCAGACCGTGGAGAAGAACGGGGCCGCCGCTCTGGGATGCTGACGGTTTTGGAGAATACCGCAATCAGCCGATAGCCAGCCGCCCGACCGATACCGATCGCCGGCAAGAAACCCAAACCGTCAGGAAGTATGGCGAAAGAATACAATATCTCAAAGACCGCCGGCGCGTGCGTTTCCTGCCAAGAGAAGTTCCAGCCGGAACAGGAATACATGGCCACCGTTCGGGTGATCGACCAGCCGAATGAGGACGAAGATCAGTTTGCCCGCGAGGATTACTGCCTGGAATGCTGGAACCAGCGGGACAACCAGGACCGCGACGATGAACTGTTCGGGATCTGGAAGGCGGAGGTCCCCAAGCCGAGGGAAAAGAAGAAGACGTTCGTCGACGATGAACTGCTGCTGAGCTTCTTCCACCGTCTTGGCGACACGGACGACGAAACAAAGGTAAGCTTCCGCTTCGTGATCTCGCTGGTACTGATGCGGAAGAAACTGCTGGTATACGAGAAAATGGAAAAGCGGGACGACGGAGTCGAACTGTGGCTGATGCGGCTGAAAGGTTCGCAGAAGATACACAGGGTAATCGACCCGCACATGGACGAGGACAAGATCGCCGAGGTCAGTGGGCAGCTCGGCTCGATCCTCGAAGGGGATTTATGATGGAATCCGGAAAAACTCGCGCGGTGGCGACGGGTGCGGTGGGGATGCTGTTGGCTGCGATTCTGACCGGATGCGTGTCCTGCCCGACCGACGCGGTAGGACTCGAGCAGATCATCCAGGAGCACAACGCCAATGCGGAGGCGGTACCGCGACTCTGGTCGCGGGCGAAAGTCGCGGTGACATTTCGCCTGCCGGGCGGCCTGCCGTTTACCTGGGGCTCCACGAGTTCCCTTGCCAGCCCGAACGGACTGCTCCTGTATCGACCCGGACAGACCGCAGCCGCTCCGGACGATTTTCTCCTGCTTGTCAGGGAGACCGGCCAGGAGGTGTTCCGCCTGGGAATCAGTGCGGCCGAGGAAACGTACTACTTCAAGATCAACTACGGTGACAACCAGGGGGTCTGGTACGGCAGCACGCAGTTGGCCGGCGCACCGGGGCTTACCGGCGATATCCCGCTGGATCCCACGCAGCTTGTAGGCGTTCTGGGTGTCGATTCGCTCCCGGGCGACCTGACCCGTCTGCCGGCACTCTGGATGGACACCCGCTGCGACCCGGAGGGACCGGCTCCGTTCTACGTCAAACGCAACGACGCATACGTGCTGACCTACATCGGCAGGCAACCCGTGACCGACCGGATTCTCTTCAAAAGGAAGATGTACTACCGCTGGAGTGACACCGAGGCGCGGCGGCCCTTCCGGACGGAGTTTCTCGATCCGAACGGGAACGTCGTGATGGTTGCAGAGATGAGCGAGTATGAAGCGATCGAGTTGCTGGACCTGCAGACGGAAGAACCCGAAACCCCGCCGATGATGCCCACGAAGATCACCATCGAATGGAAAGGCGATCGCAAAGCGCCTGCCGTCAGCAAAATCCAGATCAAACTCAGCAAAATGACAACGGAAGACCGGTGGGATCCCGAGGCAGCCACGGGTTTTCGAAGCAATCTGCCCAAATGGCCCGCCGAGAAGTTCCATGCGGTGGACAGTATCTACCGCGTCGCACCCGACGGAGGTAACTCCCGGTGAAGTTTCCGCGTTTGTTTGTAATCAGTTTGCTGCTTGCGGCGTGTCTGACATCTACGGCAGCCGCCCAGAGCTATACATTCTCCGGGAATGAGCAGGGAGTCTGGCTGATCCGCAGCGATCAGGTGGAGCAGAAGTTCAAGGTCGCCCACCTTGAACCGGGCAAGAGCAGGTGGAGGCTCCTGACGCCGGACAAGGCGCTGGTGGGCGTGCCGGTTGCGTCGGCCCCGATGGGCGCCGGCCTGCACTTCCTGCTGGACGGGGACAGGCTCTCGCACTACTACATCAGCCCATCGCCGACTGGCGG
>JBKHHU010000182.1:0-7019 GCA_046539045.1 Phycisphaerae bacterium | reverse complement strand
TCCCTCGCTGCCTTGGCCTGGGCCTCTTTTTCGGCGCGGGCGATTTTCACTTTGATCTCCGCGATCTGCCTGGCGACCTTCTCCATCTCCGCCTTGACCGCCTCGCCCCCACCGGCAGCGGAGATCGCCTCAAGCTTTTTCTGCACTTCCTGCAGTTGCTTCAGTTCGTCCCGCAACTTCTGCAGATCGGGGCTGCTGACAGTTCCGTTTTCCGGCCTGTCGGTCTCGTCCGGGTCTGCGCTGTCGTCTTCGGATGCCAGGTCGCCTTCTTTGGGCAACTTCTCCGGAATCTGCATCGTCCGGATGTGCCCGGTGTGTATGGGCAGTTCGACGCCCTCGGCGATGAGGAACCTCAGACGCTTGTTCTCGATGTATCCCGTCACGGCCGAGCCGTCGGCAAGGGTGCATCGCATGTGCCCCATGGTCCCCTCGGAAAACTCCACGTCTCGCATCTGTCCGGGTGTGAGGGTGATTTTGCCGACATCGGTCTTCAGCTTGATCTCTTCGTCCATGATCCATCCATTGAGCGTATCGTCATTGGCCATGGCGACTTCCACCAGCGGAGGCGTTGCCTCGGTTGCCGGCTGGATGGCGAACAACTGGATGTAGGGGTGCGGAATGCTGCACTTCTTGTCCATGAGAGCCAGCGTAAGCTCCTGTTCATCTTTGCCCAGCATTCCGCTGAGCACCGTCCCGTTGAGGAACTCCGCCCGATGAAGCCCGCCGTCCTCGGTGGTCAAGACGATCTGTGACAGCGAGTCTGCGGTCAGTTTCACCCGGCCGTACCGCGTCTGATACGTGCAGTCCAGATCGTCCAGGGAGAAGATCAACTGCTGTCCTCCGCGGAGGAGGACCATCGGGTCGCTGATTTCTATCTCGTCCGGTTTGCCGGTGCTGATCTGGAAGGCGATGGTTTTGAACTGTTGCGGTTCAAGCTCCAACTGGCTGCCGTTGGTCAGCCGGAACTTCAGCGTCTTGCTCTGCATTTTCCCGCCGACGATCTGCCCGTCGGTCAGCGCCACCAGGGCGTACCGGTCCCGCGGAGCGACCATCGCCAGCCCGAGGATGCGCTCGGCCGGGAGAGTGATCTTGCCGAACGCCGTCTCCAGCGCGAGCTCGTCGATCAGGAACTTCCCCAGCATCTCGTCGTCATTGTTGCGGACGGCCAGGTCGTGCTCGTCGCTGCGGGGCAGCTTAAGGCTGCCGAGGGAGAGGCTGCTGCCGGAGATGTTCTGGATGATGTCGCGAAGCTCTCGCGGCAGGTCGCGTATGCCCGCGCTGGGGCTGAAGCTCTTGAGGAAGCCTTGAGCCTTCGCAAAGGGCTTCCGCTGAGCCTCGAAGAAACACAGTGCCATCTTCTTGCCCGCAGGGATACTCAGCGAGAAGTTGTAATAGATGTTGTCCCCGCTGGTAGACACCTGCGGCCGGACTTCCGCATCCTTACTGCAGAAGACGTGGACCGTCGAGGGTCTGGAGGAAGAATCCGAGTAGGTGGTCGCGATGCCCCAGTCCTTATTCGTCACCGCTGACTTGCCCGTCGTGGTGAATGTCCGGCGAATCGACCCGCCGACATCCACGTGGTATCGCAGGTTCAGGTTATACGGGTTGCCCTGCGTGTTCTCGAAGATGTCTACCCAACGGCAGTAGCCTCGTTTCTTGTCGACGTAGATCCGCCGGTAGACGCGGATCGATGAGTACTGCCACGGCCCGAGCTGAACTTCGGTACCCGCCTTGTCGACGCTGATGGACGAGCTCCAACTGAAGCTCGCGCCGTTGACGTAGAGGCGCATGCCGGTGTCGTAGGCGTCGTTCGAGCCGTCGCCGACGCAGCCGTTGTACTGGATGTCCCACCGGAAGCCCTTGGAGTCGTTGACGGTCCAGGGAAGGTTGGTATTCTTCGCACCGTCCAGCAGGATCCCGTCACCATAGGCGGCGGAGAGGCCGAGAACGACGGCAAACAGGCCGGGAATCACGTTTCGCTTGTTCATTGTTGGATACCTTGTTGAACTTCTATCTGTTTTCACTGAGGTTCGTCGCGTCGGCGGGTCAACCCCCGTGGCCCATCAAGACCGCATGATTCTGAGGGTCAGTCCGGAACCTCGAAGCAAATGTTCGGGGCGGGGCGTGGCATTCTCGCGGCCCGGAGGAGAACCGGCCCGCCCGGACGACCGTTCCACCCAGCGGGGGGTACGGCGTGTTCGGCGTCGGCGTTCTCCTCGACCTTGCCTCCGAGTTCGCGGATGATCGCCTTGATCCGCTGGCGGATTTCCGGGTCGTTGGTACTCAGATACCGCTTGAGCATCGGGATGGCGGGTTTGCCGATCGACTTGAGTTCCGTGGTCGCCTTCTCGCGATCCACAAAACTCTCCGCCCCGAGCTGCGGGACCAGCTTGGCCACCTTCTGTCGAATGTCCAAAGGCGGAAGCGCCTTCTGTCGGATAACCCGGAACTGCCCCGGAGCCACATGCAACACCGTATTGGCAGTGATCTGGAACTTCAGCTTCGGCTGGGTCAGTCGGCCTCGCAGGACCGAGTCGTCATAGAGGACGATCTTGCATTCGCCGAACTGGTTTTCGGAGAACTCGATCTGCTGGATACTTTCCGGGGCCAGTTTCACCGGCTCGGTCCCGGAAAACTCGCTGGCCATCAGTATTGCCGTGTCGGCCAGCATGCCGTACAGCTCGTCATCGTTGTTCATCTCGGCCACCGCATAGCCGGTCACGTCGCCCACTTCCTGGCCGTAGACAATCTGGATGGCCTCGGCCCGATCCACCGCAATGGCTTTGCCCAGCGCCAGCTTCAGACTCAGCCGGTCTTCCAGAATGAATCCGCCGAGGGCCGTTCCATTGCGGAAGAAAACCCGATGGAGCCCATGGCCGGCATTGTCCATATCGATTCTCAGCAGATCGGCCCCCTTCAGGTCAACCTGCCCGTGGAGCGTTCGCATGGTCATCTTGCACGAGTCGGCGGCGAAAGCCAATTGATCGCCGCCTCGCATGCGCAGCAGGGGGCCCCGGAACGGTATATCCGCCGGGCGATCCTTGGATATCCGGAAAGACCACTGCTTGATCCGGTTCAGCGGGATTCTGAGGACCGAGCCTGTCGACAGCGCGATCTCAAGCGGTTCGGCGGGGGTTTTTCCGCTGATGATCTGTCCATCGGTCAGCAGAACCCGGATGCGGTTGCGGTCACCCGGCATCAGGCCCATGCCGATTACATTCTCCGCCGGCAGTTCGATATCGCCAAAGAACGTCTCCATGGAGAAGCTGCGATTCCGGATCGTTCCGCGGATCGGATCGTCGTTTTCCATCAGCACCTGGTCGCCCGTCTCGTCGCGTTCAAGTTCCAGATCGCCGAAAGCGCTGCCGCCGCTGAAATTCAAGATCAGCTTTCGAACGGAGGACGGCAGATCTTTCAGCATCCGGTACGGCCGGAACTTCTTCATCATCGTCTTGTGTTTGGCCGGATCGCTGTTCTGAGACTGGAAATAGCACAGGACCGCCGTGCCGTTGGCTGGGACGGTGATGTTGTACCGCACGTATAGCTGGTTGACGTTGGTCTGGATCGACGGTCGCAGGTCGCTTCTCTTGTCGCAGAGGATGTGGAGGATCCCCGGGACGGCAGTGTTGTTGCGGGACTGGGTCATCATGGCCCAGTCTTTCTCCCCGAAGGTCGCTCCGCCAGAACTGGTCGTGATCGACCCGATCCCGTTGTTGAAATAGGAATACAGCGTCACCGTCATCTGAATGTCGGCGCCGGTGGTGTTCGTGAAGATGTCCAGCCATCGGGCCAGTCCGATATCCTGGTATACCTTGATTCGGCGGTACGCCTGGATGTTGTTGCGGTTGTAGGGGCCGATTTCGATCTCGTTGGGATCGTCGCCTCGCCAACCGAAGCCGTTGGTGGCGTAGACGTTGGAGCCCCAGATCTGACAGTACATCCCGCCACCGTAGGCAGCGTTGGTTCCGCTGCCGATCGTCCCGTAGTTCTGGATGTCCCAGCGGTAGCCGGCCCCGTCGGTCAAGACCTGGTTGAAATTCAGCTGTTGCTTCCGCTCCAGGTGAAGTCCGTCCGTGCCCGCCATCACCCCGCTGACGGTGCAAAGCACGACCAGCAGAAAGGCCCAACCCCGGACGCGCCGGGCAGATCGTTCGACGAGAGGGAACATCGCTGTCTTCCTTTTGTATGAGTGCCGCCGGGACCGGTAGATCCCGCCACTGACCTTGCTGTACGCGCGACAGCTCACGCGCTCACTGGGTATAGACGCCCCGACCCGAAGAAAGTTCCCCCGGAAAACCATAGAAAAGTCGCAGAAGCGGCTCTTTCTCAGCCGGGTGCAGGCCACATCGAATCATATCCGATGGGAAGATGATTGCGTAGGAGTTTCCGGGCATCTGTGGCAGTGATGCTGCTCCCGGCCGGGATGGGTTTGCCAACCGCGGCAGGATGTCTATAGTGGGAGCCAATGAACATCCACCTTGTTGCCATTGATCTGGACGGAACGCTGCTCAATTCGGGCAAGGAGATCACGGAGACCACCTCCAAGATCCTCCGGACGGCCCGCGAGCAGAAGAACGTGCGAATTGTCCTGGCCACGGCCAGGCCGCCACGGAGCGTGCGCCCGTTCTACGAGCTGCTCGACCTGGACACTCCGATGATCAACTACAACGGGGCCTTGGTGTATGATCCGACCTGCAGCCGCGTGGTTCTCCACCGGCCGATGGCCTGCAAAACCGTTCGAGCCATCGTCGATCTGGCCCGGAGCGTCCAGCCGAAGGTGCTGGTATCCGCAGAGGTGATGGATAAATGGTACACCGATTACTATGACCCCGCCTACGACACCGAAACCGGTCTGTTGTACAAACCGGACGTCGTCGGACCGGTGGAGCAGTGGCTGAACCAGCCGATCACCAAACTGCTGCTGCTGGGCAAGCCGGAGAGGCTGTCGGAAGTGGAAAAGCACATCCAAAAGCGGTTCCTGCACCAGGTTTCGGTGGTGCACACCGAAGGGCACCTGATGCAGATCATGCACATCACGGCAGGGAAGGCTCAGGCGCTCCGTACGGTGGCCGGCGAGTTGAACATCCCGCGCGAGCAGGTGATGGCCATCGGCGACAACGCCAATGACGTGGGGATGCTCCAGTGGGCCGGCGTGGGCGTGGCGATGGCAAACGCAGCCGAGCCGGTACTGCGCGTGGCAGATTATGTGACCGACCACCACGACGCCGACGGGGCCGCCCACGCGATCCGGCGGATCATCCTCCAGGGGCTGCCCACGCGAAACGGCAGGTAGGCGTCGGGCGGGCCTTCCGGGTGTTCGGATTCGGCGGGTATTTCAGATTGTGGGTTTGACGGGACCGCCGGTTGCAGCTACGATTGACTTCCATGATGCAGACGATCGACAAGGCATTGATCCACTCCCATACTCACCGGGCCTGAGGCCCGGACCCCCACCAGTTTGCGCCCGTTTCGGGCCTCTCCCGTCGCTTTCGCAACCGCCTGCGGGACATTGCATTGTCCCTCACCTGAAAGTAGAGTGAACCGACCATGACCATACAGACCATCAACTATCAAGACGCCGATTTCGATGTCCGCGTGGCGGCGGTGCGGGACAAGCTCCGCGCCGGCGGGCTCACCGCCACCGGAGAAGGCACGCTGGATGTCCCGGCGATCGTGGATGACATCCTTAAAGACGTAGCCGCCCACGGTGACGAGGCCCTCACCCGCCTGGAGAAGAAGCTCGACGGAGCCGATCTCACGCCGCAGACCATCCGGGTCCCGCGGGAGCGGATTGAATCGGCCCACGCTGCGGCCGAGCCGGAATTTCTCGCCCTGGTCCGGAGGGTGATCGTCAACATCCGCCGGTACCAGGAGTCGATCCTGATCCAGGACCCGCCGATGCTCCGGCGGGGCGGGAGGACGCTGGGCGTCCGGTACACGCCGGTAGAGCGGGCCGCGGTGTACGTGCCCGGCGGGCAGGCGCTGTATCCGTCCACGGTCCTGATGACGGTGGTGCCCGCCCAGGTTGCCGGCGTGCCGGAAATCGCCATGGTCTCCCCGCCGCGATCCGACGGCGATATCGATCCGATGGTGCTGGCTCTGGCTGGGGAACTGGGCGTGGGCGAGGTGTATCGTCTTGGCGGGGCCCAGGCGATCGCCGCGTTGGCTTACGGAACCGAGTCCGTGAAGGCGGTGAGCAAGATCGTCGGGCCGGGCAATGCCTTCGTCGCAGAAGCCAAGCGCCGCGTGCTCGGCAGCGTGGGAATCGACTCCATCGCCGGGCCGAGCGAGGTGTTCATCGTCGCCGACGACACCGCCGATGCGACGTTCATCGCCGCGGACCTGCTGGCCCAGGCCGAGCACAACCCGGGCAGCGCCGTGCTTGCCACGCCCAGCAGCGACCTGGCGGGGGCGGTGAAGGACGAACTGGCCCGCCGGCTTCCGGAACTGTCCCGCAGTGAAGCGACGGCAGCGTGCCTCGAAGCCTACAGCGCGATCATTGTCACCGGGACACTGGACGAGGCGTGCGCCGTGGCCGACGATTTCGCCACCGAGCACCTGCAGATCATCACCGCCGACGATCAGGCAACCATGAGCAAAATCCGCAACGCCGGGGCGATCTTCCTCGGCAGCCACACGCCCGTTCCCACCGGCGACTACTATGCGGGCCCCTCGCACGTGCTGCCCACCGGCGGGACCGCGAAGTTCTTCGGTCCGCTCAGTTGCAACGACTTCCTCAAAGCCAGCAGCGTCAGCCGCTACGACCCCGAAGCCCTGAAAGAAGACGGCCCGGACATCATCGACTTCGCCACCAGGGAGGGCCTGACCGCCCACGCCGAAGCCGTCCGGAAACGGCTTGGCTAGTGCTTGGGCAGCCTTCGAGGTCCCTGACCAGAAGAAAGAATAGCTTTTTAAAGTTCGCGTTGTTCGCGCAGTTCGTGGCTTCTACTGCCTTTGGAACAGACGCCCCGTAATGCCGAAACGCCTATTGCCTGAGGCGGGAAGAATCGCGATTAGCC
>JBKHHU010000036.1:0-22974 GCA_046539045.1 Phycisphaerae bacterium | reverse complement strand
CGTCTGCCATAGCGATCATCAGGCACCGTTGGCGGGTCGGGAGACCCGCCAACCGAGGGGCAACGGCATTCATCTTTCGCGTGGTGGGTCTCCTTCCTTCGGAAGGCAGGCCCGACCCACCACGTTGCAGCGTCTGCCATAGCGACCATCAGTCACCGTTGGCGGGTCGGGAGACCCGCCAACCGAGGGGCAACGGCATTCATCTTTCGCGTGGTGGGTCTCCTTCCTTCGGAAGGCAGGCCCGACCCGTCACGTTGCAGAGTCTACCATAGCGACCATCAGGCACCGTTGGCGGGTCGGGAGACCCGCCAACCGGGGTGCGTGGAATCGTGTCGCCGCGTCCGGCGTTACTCCTGCATCTTGAGGCGGTCCAGCACGACGTTTCGCATGGTCCGGCGCGGGGCCGGCCGGCCGGTCCAGCGTTCGAATTGCGCCACGCCCTGGTTGACGAACATTTCGACACCGGAGACGGTCAGGCAGCCGGACGCTTTGGCGTTCTTGAGCAGTTGCGTTTCGATCGGGTTGTAGATCGTGTCGAAGACCACCTTCAGCCCGGGCGGCTTGTAGTTCAGCGGCGTAGCGGCGGTATCCGGGGCCATACCGACCGGCGTGCAGTTGATGACGATCTCGTTCCGGTCCGTGCCGGCAAGCTCCAGGTCGGAGAACTTGCAGCGGAACTCCGCCGCCAGGCGCGAGGCCTTCCCGACGCTGCGATTGTAGATGGTGACTTCCGCCTCCCGCTGAGTCAGGGCGGCGACGAGGGCCCGGGCGACCCCGCCGGCACCCAGGATGGCGATGCGTCTGCCCTTCAGGCCGTCGGCGTCGATGTTCATGGCGGCACAGAGGCAGCGAATGGCAGCTTCGTAGTCGGTGTTGTCGCCGGAGATGCGGCCGTCCGGTTCGAAGGTGAGGGTGTTGACGGCACCGATATCGAGGGCGAGCTTGTCGCAGTTGACCGCTTCGACCAGTTTCAGCGCGTGTTCCTTGTGCGGGAGCGTGATGCTCAGCCCGCGCCACTGCAGCCAGTTGCGGGTAATCAGGGCAGTCATGAAGGTGATGAACGCTTTCTCACCGGGCGGGACGTGGATGGGCACATACAGGCCGTTGATCCCGCTTTCGGCAAAGGCGGCGTTGTGGATGGCCGGGCTCATGGAATGGGCGATCGGCGAGCCGACGACACCGAAGAGGGTCGTATCCGGCCGGACGCGGCTGAAGCGGTAGACGTTCCTGAGCTGCTCGATGGTCGGCTGGCCCGGTGCGGATTCGGCCCCTTGCGACAGGGCGGCGAAGGTGCCGAACGCGCCGACCTTCCCGGCCAGCAGGCGGCTTATGGCGCCGTATTCTCCCATGGCCAGCGAGATGGTCGGTTTCTGGCAGGCGCGGATGACGTCCAGGGCGCGGAAGGCGTCTTGGGGTCCGGTTGCGGTATAGGCGATCTTGTTGACGTCGGCCCGGGACATCTCCAGCTTGGCGACCAGGGATTCGAGGTTGTTCGGCACGCCTTCGAAATCGTGGTAGCTGAGAATGATTTTCGCCTCAGGCCAGTCTTCCGGATCGACGTCCTGTTCGATGTCGATATAGTCCGGCTGGTAGACCGCGGCGCGGTGGAGCAGTTCGAGGCGTTCGAATTCGTTGAAGCGGAACCTGCCGCCCTGTTCAAGGGAGCGACAGGTGACGATGGACTCGACGGGGCACTGCTCGATCAGTTGTTCGAGCTGCTGTTCGCTGGGGCGGTTTTCGAGCAGGTCCAGGCGGAACTCGATGGTATCGGCCCCGGCATCGACGGCGGACTGCCGGTCGATCAGCATCTGCTCGACGGTCGACGAGGTGAGCGGGCAAATAATGCGGCTGGGGCGGTCGGTCTTTCTCATCGTCTCCTCATACTGCAGGATGTTGTTGACGCAGTGTATCAGACCGCCGTGTCAAAGCCCAGCCCCAGTCCGGTAAACCGGAGATAAACAACGGTGAGTGCGTCGGTTGTGCCTTAGCGTCGGCGCCTCTTATTCCTCTTGTTCCTGTCGTAACGTTTGTCGATCTGCTTCTTGTCGGGCACCTTGTAGGCCGGTTTGCGTGCGGGGACGGCGAGTTGATTGATCGTGTTGCACAGGACGATGCCCGGGTAGACGCGCACCTTCTGGAAGGTGCTGTTGGCCGTCGGCTTGAGATTCACCTTGGCCGGGTGGTAGTACTCGTCCCGCCGCATGTGGACTTTCCGTGCGATCTGCCCGACGTAGTCGTAGAACTCTGCCGCCCGCCGGCCCGGCATGCGATAGGCTTCGGAGCGGATGGCTTCGACCATGTCCTTGAATACGACGTTGCCGTTCTTCTCGTATTCCTCGAGCTGGGTCATCAGTTTGTCATCCTGTTCCTGCACATCGGCGCGGACGGTGAGATAGACGACGGTGATCTGGAGTTTGTAGGCGAAACGGTTGTGCAGGGCGATGGCCCGTTCTTCTGCCAGCTTCTCGCGTCGGCGTTTCTGTATCTCGGCGATCCTCTTTTTGGCCTGGGCGTCGCCTGCGGCGGCCAGCTCCTCCGGAATCTGCAGACGCTTGAGTTCGGCTTTGGAGTAGAAGGGCAGTTCCTGGTACTCGCCCTTGTTGTCGAGATACTCTTGGGCGACGGGCAGGCCCATTCGCATGACCTTGACCTTGGCGTTCAGCAGGGGGGTAATCAGGCGCTGGGCGACGTACAGATTGATCGGGTCCGGGCGTTCCTGCGCCAGAACCTCTTTCAGGTAGCCCAGCGAGATCTCGTCATATTCCACGCTTTTGAGCCCGGCTTCGGTGGAGGCGACGATCGGCTTGCCGGCCAGCATGAGTTCCGCGTTCTTCTCGAGGTTCCTGGCAAGCCTCTGCAGACCTTCCTTGCTGATGCCGACTGCCCGCGCGGGTCTTGCGGAGACCAGCACCGCCATCGACGAGACCAGCATCAGGCAGATTGTCAAACTTTTCTTCATCGTCGCACTCCTAAAAAACCCCCCGGAGACCGGTGAATCTACACTATACCAGAACACCCGGCCGGGACGATTGTTTTGTCCGCATTGCCCGGAATCACTCCGCCTGGAAGTCTTTGTAGGTCTTGTCGAAAACGTCAGAGTCTCCTGCCGACAGGGCAGCGGCACTTCGCAGGCCGTCGAGTGTCACGTAGCGGCCGCCGGTGTCGGTGGTCTGTTTCGACAGCTCGATCGTGACGGTTTGGTCGTTCTCGATTTCCAGAGTCAGGGTCGTGTGGGGCTTGTCGAGCCCGAACTTGCCCAGCTTGCCGGTGTTGTGGGCGACGAACCGGGCCACCGGCATCTCCGCGACGGTCTGGAGGAACTGACGCACGGCTGCGGGGTCGATCTTGACGAACCGGTCGGCTGTGTAGGTCCACCCCTCACCATCGCGGGTCAGTGAGAGCTTCTTCTCGCCGCGGCGGAGCGTCAGTCCGGTGACCTTGGACGGCTGGAACTCCCACAACTGCCGGTCGCGAAGCTCTGCCTGGAAAGCGGCCGGTATTTCCGGATCAACCCGGCCGATGGCGATCGGTTCTGTCCCGGGCTGTCGAGCGTAGGCGGCGCTGCCGACCTGGCCCAGAACAAGCGTGTGCCGGTTCCGCGTGACCTTTGCCGGAGCGGTTGTGGTGGTCGGCTGGGTGTCGGCAGGGCTGGTGGCCGGCGATTCGGTAATCTCCGTGTGCACGGTCACCTTGATCTGATCGAGGGCGTCGGTCAGTTTCTTGGGCGGGTTCGGGCCCAGGTGCTCGATCTGCTCTGCCCGCAGGAAGGCAATGGCGTCCAGCAGCTTCTGCACGGCGTCTGTTTCCGTCGCGTCGAGCACCGGTTTGGTCAGCCGCCACTGGCCGGCGGGGGTTCTGGCAAGGGTAAGCTGCACATCCCCGCGGTCCAGCACGAGCTTCACCGGTTCCTCGTTTGCCTGGAGGCTCAGCAGCGTGCGGTCCCAGTACTGTTTCGGGCCCTTCAGCAGCGGGGCGATTGTTTCCGACTTCACGGCAGCGACACTTCCGGAGCCTTCGACGGTCACGAAGGTCAACTCGCCGGAAGGGCTCTGCCCGCCGATTGTCAGGGTGACCGGGTCGCCCTCGGGCGACTGGGCGGTGATCACGGCTGCGGGCTTGAGCATTCCGAACGCGGCAGTGCCCAGCGACGCATCGGGGAAGCTGTCGGCCCGGAGCATGGTCAGCCTGGCCAGCAGGTTCTCTACCGCAGCGTCCTCGGCCCTGCCCATAAAGGGCGTAACCATCTTCCAGAACAGCCCGTCCCGCTTGATCGCGATCGTGCGGTCGCCGGTGCGGATGGTTACATCGGTGGCGTTGTCGAGATCGCCCGGCAGGAGCCTCCTGCTTCGCAGTTCATCGGTCTTGGCCTGCAGCGGCGTGACGGTGTCGGCGGGGATGGTGAAGACGCTCCAGTCGCCGTCGAGCATGGCGTAGAACTCGTCTCCGGTTCCGGAGCCGATCAGCAGCGTGTGCGAGCGTCCGGGCTGGGTTGCGGGGCCGGTTGCCGTCGGTTCGGGCTGCAGGCGAATGGTCGCCTTCACTCGCGGCTGGTCGAGTCCGTAGGCGCCCAACTGATCCGGTTCAGCGTCATCGGCAACGAACCGCTCGGTCCGCAGGTAGCTCAGCGGGGCAAGCATCTCACCGACGACATCGCTGTCGGCAGGTACTTCCAGTTTGTCGGTCTCCATCCGCCAGCCGTCGGCGGTGCGGTTGAGCGTGACGGTGTCGGTGGCGTCGATGGTGATCGATTCGACGCTGCCGGAAGCGAACTTCATCACCGTCATGTCGCGGAAGTCGGACACCGACTTCTCGAGCTTCCGGCGGAAGTCGACCGCGACGACGTAGTCGGTTTGGGTATCGGGCCGGCGGACGTAGAACTTCTCTCCACCGGACAGGGCAACGGCTCTGCCGATCTCCAGCCGGTAGACGGTTTCCTTCTCGTCGACCAGCGAGAGCGTCCACAGCGGGTCGTTCAGGCCGGTCACGGCGGGGTCGCCTTCGTTGTCCTTGACCATCCGGACGTATTCCAGATCGGTGAAGATCTCCGCCAGCGACTCGACAGGAAGGCTCCTGGCCGGGGCGTTGACCGGCTGGGTCAGCCGCCAGGTGTCATCGGTGCGGGTCAGCGAGATGGCCGTGCCGCGCGACGGCTGGAGGCTCACCGACTGCACGCCGGAGGGGTTTCCGGCGAACACAAGCTGCTTTTCGCGGGTCTGCGGGGAATCGTCTCGCAAGGCCTGGCTGATGAGAACCGCGCACAGCAGCGCCACGAACACCACCACCAGAAGAATGACCGTCTTGGCCTTCATCGTTACTCTGCTCCTGTTGATCCACTACGGAAAAGGGCACTTCTCGTTTCGTTTAGCTCCGTTTCCGGAACAGCCACATGGCCCCGCCGAGCAGGAGAATCGCTCCCGGCAGCACGGCCAGGACGATCACCTGCATGGTCATCTGCGTCGGCTGGGAGATCTTTCTCACCGGTTCGACCCGGGCCGGCCCGGCAGCGATCATCTTCTCCATCCCGATCAACCAGTACACGCTGTTGGTGGCCACTTCGAGGTTCGTCGTCGGTGGCGTGCTCAGTCGGATCGCTCCGGACCGATCGAACTCCGATCGCGGCCGGAGGAGGTAAGGGTCGATCATGGAGTTGGCCGTTCCGAGCACAACGATCCGCGATTTGTCCCCGCTGGCTGCCACGGCGACCGGAAAGCCGGACCGGAGGTCGCCTTCGGCATACTTCGGCTCAACGAAGCTGCTTTCGGTTTCCCTCATGGAGCTGATGATCTCGTTCATCCGCTGCGTGGCCCAGACGTCTCTGGCCTCGGGCGGCGTCCGCAGGATCGGCTCGATCTTGACGCCTTCCGGCACGTTGTCTGTCGGCGTGATGGGGCAGAGGTCGGTCCAGAGCAGTTCCTGCCCGACCAGCGGCCTGCCGATGGGGTGGTCCTCAAAGAGGCTCAGCGGGTAGTACAGGAAGCGGTTGATATTGATCCGGAAGCGATCCGGCGCGTCGGGGTCGGCCACCGTCGCCAGCACGAAGTAATCCTGCTTGACCTCGATGCCCCATTCGGTGATGAGATAGTCGTTGAGCGGGTACCCGGGCGCAAATTCCGGCAACTGCGAGGATCGCTGGAAGCCGGTCAGGAAGATCGCCGGGGTGCCGTCCTGGATAGCGCCGGTGATTGCCCGGGACTGCTCGGGGCCGAATTGGGGGACCTGCATGTGCGGGTTTGGCGGGATATTCGCCGGCGGGAGCACCATAAGAACCTGAGGCCGCCCGGGCTGGGTTTCCGGCCGGGGCTGGGCGACGTTCCATTCCACCACTTGGAAGTTGGCGTTCTCCAGTTGCTCGCGGAGCATATAGAGGTCCTGCGGCGTAACGGCCATCCGCTGCATCTGCTGTCCTGCCTGTCCGGGCGGAAGCCAATACGTCAGCACGACCGTGGCAAACGGCTCGCGGGTCATGGAGAGGATTCTCGAGGCAACGGCTGACTCGCCCCGATAGATGCGCTGGGCGTCTTGGTCCGCCTGCGGACCACTGGGCAGGCGTCGGGGCCAGACCGAATCCAGCGGCACGACCTCCACCGAAGAGTCTTCGATCTCGATGATGACGACATTTTCCTGCTGCAATTCTGCCGCCACCGCGGGCTCGGTCAGTTCAGGCAGGTCCTGTGCCTGCCGGAGCAGCGAGTCCAGCGCCGATTCCAGCCCCGTCAGCAGCGTGCCCTTCTCGGCCTGCTGCAGCAGGTCCCTGCTGATGCCGGCCGGCGTGGTCAGCGTTTCGATCGCCTGCGGGAGCAGTTCATGGACCTGTTTCGTGCTCAGGGCTATGCCGCGGATCATCACCCGAAGCTGGACCAGGTAATTCTCCAGTTGATCGGCAGGGACACTCTCCAGTTGCTTGCTTACGGTCTCCGTCAACAGTCTGAGGCGCCGGCCGCTCTGCAGAAACGCCGATATGCTGGTGTTGCGGTAGCTCCAGGCGCGGGAGTTCTCAATCAGCCGCAGCAGATCCTGCTCGTCGGTGATGTTGTTGACAGCCTCCATGGCCTCGGAGAAGGCTTCCGCGGCGGCGACGGCATTCTTGCCGAGTTGCTCGACGGTTTTCTGTATCTCCGCCGGTTGGGTGGCGGTTTTTGTTTCCAGGACTTCCTGCATCTGGGCGGTAGTCTTCGCGGCGCGTTTGACGGCATCGAGAAGCTTGGTCTCTTGGGCTCGCACTGCCGGAGGGATCTTGCCCAGGGCCTGCAGCGTGGCCTGAATTTCCCCGACCTCTTCCAGATCTTTCTGGACCTCCTGCCGGATCTGGTCGGTCAGTGTGGCGTAATCGGGCAACTGCCCGGATCGCTGCTCACGCAGGATCCGCAGCCCGAGCGTCTGCGTGCGGTCGGCGATGCCCTTGAGCATGTCGGCGATGTTGGCGTGATACCCCCACTGGGCCAGGTACGAGTCGTCCTGCAACTTGCTCCAGACCTCCTGCCGCTGCCGGGCGGCCATGGCAATCGTATTGGATTGCTGCTGGAACTCGTTGAGCAGGGCCACGTGTTCCGGTGCCTGCGCGGCCAGGCGTCCGGCGAGCCTGCCCAGGACAGCCGCCCGCTGGGAATCGGTGGAGGCGACCTGCGTCTTGACGTTGCGGTTGTATTCCTCCAGTTCCTCGAAGGTCAGGCGCAGAGGCGGGAGGTACTGATCGGCATCATCTTCGGAGTCGTCGGTTCCGTAAAGAGCGGTGATGCGGACGGGCGATTTCAGCTCATCGAGGATGGTCTTGGTCCGGTCGCTCAGTTCGCTCCGGCCCTGCGTTTCCAGGTTGGTCCGCAGGTAGAAATCCTGCGATTGGGCGACGAGGTTGATCGAAGCGGTGACCAGCACAGCCGCGGCCACGGTTCCGGAAACCACGGCAGCGTACCGCAGGCGGGTTTTGTCCCGCGTGGCAAGCATCAGCAGCGCGATTTCCACCAGGCCCAGACAGGCAAAGGGAATCAGCACCGGCAGCACGGGCAGGTTGATCAGTTCCTGCATCTCGGCCGGCTCGCCCCACAGCGCGATCAGCAGGAGCACCAGCAGCAGCGGTGTGGTTGTCGCCAGGAAAAGCACAAGCGTCGCTTTCAGCCCTGCCGCCGACGAGGTCAGCAGCAGGTGGGCCGAGGCGATCAGTGTCCCGAGGTAGACCAGCCCGCCGGCCACCATCGCCACCACGTGGGCCAGCGGGGCGCCCTGCCGTGTCAGCAACTGCGTGACGACCCAGGTAACCACCGCCAGGCTCAGCAGCACACCCAGTGCGCCGGCAGCCAGAGAGAACTTCTTCTGCACCGGGGCGGTTTCTCTGTTGTTGCTCAACGCCATCGTCTGCTCTCCAGCACTTTGACACTCAGAAACAGGAACGTCGCCGTCCACGTCAGGAAGAACACCACCCCGCGGGTATCAAGGATGCCGCGAGAGAAGCCTTTGAAGTAGCTCATCGCGTTCATCCGGCTGATGAGCTCTGCGGTGGTGCCGGTGACATACGGAACCGCCAGGTGCATCAGGATCGCGAACCCAGCCAGGATGACCACGCTGATCAGGAACGCCAGAAGCTGGTACTTGGTCAGCGTGGAGGCGAACAGGCCCACCGACAGGTACGCCGCGCCCAGCATGACCAGCCCGAGATACCCCATCGCCGCGACGCCCATGTCCGGACCGGCAAAGCCGATCATCAGGAACAGGAACACGCAGGTCAGCATCAGCAGGACCATGTAGAACGCCAGAACGCCGATGTACTTGCCGAGGATCACCTGCGTGTCGGTGACCGGCGCGGTCATCAGCGTCTCGACCGTCCCGCTGCGGTATTCCTCGCTCAACAGCCGCATCGTCAGCAACGGGGCGGCAAAGACCATCATGTACGCCATCCAGTCGAACAGGGGCTTGAGGGTGGCTTCCTGTCCGGGGATGAACAGCCTGGCGAAGAAGTAGATCCCCGTTGCCTCCAGGAACAGCGCCGAGACGATGTACCCGACCGGGGAGAAGAAATATCCCGCCACCTCGCGGCGGGCGATTGTCATGGTCTTGCCCATTGGTGTGACTCCTCTTGCCGGCGAGTCAGGCCTGCGCCTGTGCCTGCTGGTCCCGGAGATTCTGCTGATAGTTCACCTGCACGAAGAAATCCTCCAGCGAGCCGATCTCGCGACGCAGTTCCCGCACCTGCCAGCCGCGTTCGGTGGCCAGCTTGTGCAGCGGTGCCCGCAGATCGGTATTCGGATCGCCGGAGACCACAAGGCGCTCCCAGTTGCCGTGCCTGCCGGACTCCACCTCCCGCACGCCCTGAAGCGCGCGAATCGCTTCGGCAGGGTCGTCCTCACCGGATTTGACTTCCGCGATGATCCGGCTGGGGCCCATCACCTTCTGTCGCAACTGGTTGGGAGTGCCCTGGGCGGCGATCTTCCCCCCGGCCACGATGATGATGTCGCTGCAGGTGTTCTCGACCTCCGCCAGGATGTGGCTGGAGAGCATGATGGTGTGCATCTCGCCCAGTTCGCGGATCAGCTCGCGCATCTCGCGGATCTGCAGCGGGTCCAGCCCGACGGTCGGTTCATCCAGAATCAGTACCGGCGGGTCGTGCAGGAGCACCTCGGCCAGTCCGACCCGCTGGCGATAGCCTTTGGACAGTTCGCCGATGCGACGCCGCGTCATGTCTTCCGGATGGCTCAACCAGCAGCGCTCCGTCGCGCGGTCCACGGCCCTGCGACGCTCCGATCTCGGCAGCCCCCGCAACGCGGCCCGGAACATCAGGTACTCCCGAACCCGCATCTCCGGATACAGCGGGACCGATTCGGGCATGTAGCCGATCCGCTTGCGGACCTCCAGCGACTCACTGAGAACGTCATAGCCGTCGATGGTGGCCGTTCCGCTCGTGGCGGGCAGATAGCACGTCAGGATCTTCAACGTCGTGCTCTTGCCCGCTCCATTGGGACCAAGAAAGCCGACGACGCGCCCTTTTCCCACGGTGAACGAAATGTTGTCCACCGCCAGAACGCGACCGTACCACTTGGTCAGGTGCTTGACTTCGATCATGGGCTCACTTCCGCTGGGCCGGGCGGCAAACGCCCCGGCGCTGGTTCAAGCGAGTTTTCTTGTCGTTATTTGTAATGGCCGGTCCCAAGGCATTCCGACAAACCTAGTAGAGCGAGTGACTCTGTCACTCACTCTGGGGAAGAGCGGGCGCACCGCTGCGCGCCGTGTTCCCCGTTTGGACTTTGCCTCCGTTCCGGATACTCTATAACACCGGGCAATCCGGTTCGTGACGAAATATCTTGACCCGCCGATGCGTTCTTTGTCAAGGGTGCGCCCGGCGGCGACAGCGGCAGGCAGCCCAGACAACGGCAGTGAGTATGCCAACGGGCCGCGAGACTGAAGTCTTTATCTCCACATGGAGTACACCTTATGAATGCACGTTTGATCCTGCCGGCACTGCTGGCGGGGATGTTGCTGGTGACGGTATCGGCCGCCTGGGCCGACGAGCCCGCCTCCAGCCCGGACCCGCTGCTCGAGGCAGCGACGAAATACGTCAAGCAGTCCGACCGGTACATGCACCAGTCCCGGCTGAAACATGGAATGACCGGGTACGGCCTGACCGTGATGCACGGGACGAAGGTCGTCCGGTTCAATGCGACGATCGAATCGGTGATGAACGACTGGGCCCCGCACCAGGACGTCATTCTCGCTCGGCTGAAGGGGCAGGAGCTGGAAACGTCCAAGGTCATCGCCGGGATGAGCGGCTCGCCGGTGTATATCAAGGACCCGGAGGACGGCAAGTACAAGATGATCGGTGCGGTCGCCTACGGGTGGAGCGCCCAAGCCGAGCCGCTGTGCGGCATCCAGCCGATCAACCAGATGCTGGCGATCCGTGGCATGTTGCCCGGGAGCAAACCGGACGAAAAGGCATCCTCGCCTGCTTCGGCGGCGATGACGGCAGGGCAGTCGCGGAAGTTCCTCAAGGCGCTGGTGAATCCGGAACAGGTGGATTTCGCGTCACTGATGCTCGCCGGCCGGGGCGCCCGGGCGCGATCGGCCAAGGGAAAGCTCGTCCCGCTCTCGTCTCCGCTGATGATGGCCGGGGCATCCCCGAAAACGCTGGCCATTGCCAGGAAAGAACTTACGCCCCTGGGGCTGCTGCCTGTCCAGACCGGAGGGGCGGCCACCAAAGAGGCAACCGGCGCGGAGAAGATGGATTTCGCGCCCGGCAGCGCCATCGGGCTTCCGTATGCAACCGGCGATGTGAACTACTCTGCGGTGGGCACCGTGACCGACGTGTTCGACGGTAAGCTCGTCGCCTTCGGCCACATGGCCAGTGCCGAGGGCCAAACCGCGATCCCCATGGGGCCGGCGTACATCCATACGGTAGTCAAGGGCGTGATGGAGAGCTTCAAGCTCGGGGCCACGATCAAAGCCACCGGTACCCTGGTCCGCGATGAGCAGACCGCCGTCGGTGGGATCATCGGCCGGCAGGCGGATACCATTCCGATGGCCGTCAGCGTCACCTTCAAGGGCGACCGCGGGAGGCAGAAAACCAGGTTCCAGATCGCCAAACACCGGTGGCTGACTGCCGTGATCAGTCGGTATCTGCTGATGGATTCGGCATGGAACTGGAAGGAACTCCCGGAGTACCACGTTGTAAGGCACAAAGTTACCGTGGATTACGGGAAACTCGGAACGTACTCCACCGAGGATGTCTCCGCCAACAACAACATCGACCCTGTCCTGAGCGACCTGTCCCGGCCGATCGGGGCACTGATGTTCAACCCGGTCGGCAAGCCGGTGTTCCCCAAGCGGATCGATGTCGAGATGGTGATCGAAGATGCCGATCAGACGGCCACGCTGGAGAAGGTGGAGCTGAACGGGGCCGTCTTCAAGCCGGGCGATAAACTCACCGGCAGCGCCACGCTGCAACTGTTCCGCAAAGACAGGCAGCGCGTGGGGTTCTCCTTCCAGCTGCCGGATGACCTCGAGGAGGGGACCTACAAACTCCTTGCCACCAACGGCGTGGCGGCGGCGCAGCTCCGCACGCAGGCCCGTCCGCATCTGTATGATCCCAAGACGACCGAACAGTTACTCTCGACCGTGCAACGAGTGGTGAAGACCAGTGGAAACCGGCTCTACCTTGCCGTCCCGCTGCAAAAGGGCGGCGTGGCGATCGGCGAGAAGGAACTGCCGCAGTTGCCCGGCAGTCGCCGGCAGCTGCTCGGATCCGCCAACCTGCTGGACGCCAAGGCGTACAGTGCGATCGTCGAGGAAAGTAAGCCTCTGGATTACGTGCTGGACGGTTCGGCCGAGGTGACGTTCGAAGTCAAAAAGGACCCTAAGCAAACCCGGGTGACAAAGTAAGTTATGAAAACCAATGCCATGAAAATCCTGATCGTCGTCAGTCTGATCTGCCTTGTCGCTACGCAAAACGCCGTGGCGGTGAACCCGTCGGTATGGGAACAGAGCACCGAGGCGGATTTCTCCGCCGGCCAGGCCGAAGGGGTAGTCGTCAGCTCCCTCGGAGAGATCCGGCTGTCCCGGAAACTTGACATTTTTGTCAAATCGGACGTCGCCCCGCAGGTCATCGCCGCCGTCGGCTGCGGAAAAGACGGCGTCTACGTCCTCTCGGGTGCGGACACCGATTTGTGGCTGGCTGAGAAAAGCGGAAAACTGCGGAAGGTCGCCTCGGTCCCGGGCACCATCGGCACGGCCATGACCATGCATGACGGGGCGCTGCTCGTGGGCACCGGCGGGAAGGATGCCGGGCTCTATCGCGTGACCACCGACGGCAAAATCCGGAAGCTCTGGGACCATGCCGACGCGCAGTACGTCTGGTCCATCGCCGCGACCGACGACGCGATCTACGTTGCTACCGGCCCGAAGGCGAAACTCTTCCGCCTCAGCCCGGGCAAGAACGGTGCCGTCGACGGCAAGCTGATCTACGAGTGCCCGAAACTCGCGTCCAACCTCCTGAGCCTCGCCTGGAACGGCTCAGCCAAGAAGCTCTACGTCGGAACGGACAACGGCGGGTACGTCATCGAGGTCGATCCTGCCAAAGAGACCGGGCGGGTCGTGCTCGACAGTGACGAGGGCGAGATCTCCGCACTGCTGGTCGATGCCGACGGCGGGGTCTACGCTGCCACCAGCGACGTGGCCAAGGCCAGTCCGGACGGGACCGTCGCGCCCAGCAGGGAAGAGGGCGGCAAGGCCGAGCCTGCCGGGGCCACCCGCCCGGCGACCGCAGCGGCCACCGGACCGGCCACTTCGCCCACGCCGGGTCGAACCGCCGTTGGCAACGGGCCGCGTCCGACCGGCGGGGCCGCCAACGGCAAGGGCAACGCGGTCTACTACATCCATGCCGACGGACTGGTCAGCACGATCTTCCGCCAGCCGGTGGCGATCTACTCCATGGCACTGGCCGACGGCAAGCTCATGCTCGGCACCGGCAACGGCGGGGCGCTGTATACCGTCAGCCGCGACGGCGACGAGCTGACCCAGTTGGCCGACACCGACGCCAAGCAGATCACCGGCCTGTGCGTCGACCCCAAGGGCACCGTCTACTTTGCCACCAGCAACAATGGCTCGGTCGGCAGGCTCTCTGCCGGGTTCGCCAAAACCGGCACGTTCACCAGCAATCCGCTGGACGCCAAGCAGGCCGCGCAGTTCGGCACCATCCGGCTGGCCGGTTCCAGCCCCCGCGGGGGCAAGCTCACCGTCGCCACCCGCAGCGGCAACACTGCCGAGCCGGATGAGAAAACCTGGTCCAGCTGGTCCAAGGAGATGGCGCTGGACGATTCGTACCTGCCGATCGGCAGCCCCGCCGGGCGGTTTTTCCAGTACCGGCTGAGCTTCCGCGCCGGGGCGAAGACCAGCCCCGTGGTATCCAACGTCAAGGTTATCTACCAGCTCGGCAACCTGGCCCCGATGCTCTCTGCCGTGACGGTCAAGCCCGCCAGCCAGCCCAACGGCCAGGACACCGGCGAGCCGATGATCTACCGCCTGGTCATGATCAAGGCGACCGACCCGAACAACGACAAGCTGACCTACCGCATCGAGTTCCGCAAGCAAGGCAGCAGGAAATGGATTGTCCTTGCCGAGGATCTCGCCCAGCCGAAATACCTCTGGGACACCCGCAAAACCGGCGACGGCAGGTACGACCTGCGCGTCATCGCCAGCGACGCGCCGAGCAACCCCGCCGAGACGGCGCTCACCAGCAGCCGCCTGGCCCTGCCGGTGCTGGTTGACTCGGTCGGGCCGCAGATCAAGGACCTCAAGGCAAGCGTCGAGGACGGGAAAGTCACGATCACCGGCAAGGCCGTCGAAGCGGCCAGCAGGATCACCTCCATCCACTACGCCGTCAACAGCCAGGACGACTGGCACACCGTGCTCCCTGCCGACGGCATCGCCGACAGCCGCACGGAAAAGATCGCCTTCGACATCCCCGACCTCAAACCGGGCACCTACCGAATCGCCGTCCGAGTAGCCGACCTCTACGGAAACGTCGGGTTTGAGGCAGTGACGGTAGACGTGGCGGAACGCGCAAAGGACGAATGACGAAGGACAAATGACAAACGGCCCATTGGGCGTTTCGTCAACATGGATCACAAAAACCCCCGGCCGCCGTCGGGGGTTTTTGTTTTGATAGGATTGGACTGGCGTGTTCCGCCGATTGGCGTAAACCACGGGGCGCAGTTGCCGGGCTGGTGTTGTTGCTTGCAGGCTGAAGGCTGCGAAAAGACAGAACAGCAACAGGAGAAATGCCGTCCTCACACCAGGGCGGCGCGGAGGCGCCTGCGGCGACTCCGCTCTGCCCTTCGCTTTACCGTCTCAGGCCGTTGGCCTGTACAGCACAGCACAGCACAGCAACCCTATCTGCTGACCACGGACGCAACTTGTCTTCCGCGATGGGTGCTTCTGGGAGACATGATCATCTCCCGAACGGATGTCCACCGCCGGCGGTGTGCACAAAGGGATTAGCGCCCTCCGGCCATTGTCCGGTACAGGTTGCTTCTCGTGCCGTCAATTTTCGGCGGGGTACGCCTTGAGCAGTTGCCGGGCCAGTTCTGCGGCTACGCTGCCTTGGTCGGCGATGCCCATAATGTCCTTTGCCAAACGTCGGGCTTCGGAACGCTTCTGCTGTTTGAACATTACGCACATTCTGACAGCCAAGGCGTCGGGATCCTTCGGCCGGGTTTCCAGCACGGTGTCCGAAAGAGGTTTGGCTGAGAGTGCTTCATTGATGCCGATGAAGAAACGGCAGCCCGCACTGCACATGTTGAGGAACTCTTCCCGCGAGCCGTATTGCCTGCTGTGTTTTGCATGATTGATCATGGTTTTGACGGCGGATTTCCTGTCGCCGACTTTTGCGGCGTAGAACATCGCCAGGGCCATTTCTTCCGGGGCGACAGGTCGGAGTTCGACGAGCCGCAGGAGGGCCATCGTTGCGGCAGGGGCGTTGGCCTTCTGTTCCGCCTGCTTGTACAGCTTGAGGTATTTTGCCTTTCCCTCGGCGATCGTATTGAACGTCTGATAGGCTTTGAGTCGCGGGAGCATGTCCTCGTCGGTCGCCTGCTTTATGGCCTGCAGCAGGTCGGGCTTGCCTTTGCTGCGGATTTCGGTATCGGCGTCCAGGATCTTCTTTACGCATCCGAGCCCATGGCGTTCAATAAGCCGCCGGGCTTCGACGGTCGCGTAGGTGTAGCGCGCCTTGAACAGCTTTGCCGTTGCCGGTAGCCTGATCTTGCAGGCCAGTTCCATGCGAGGCCAATGCAGGAGGTTTGCCTCTTTCCGGAGTTCCTTGATGTCTGCCGGGTCGAATGAGTCAAGAAATGCTTCGCCGGCTGCTTTGCCCCAGTGACGCTCAAGCAACTCCACCGTCAGCGCATTGGCCATCCCATCGGTGAACCAGCGGATGCGGTGACGGTAGAAGTCCGGATCCTGCCAGTCCAGGCGCTCCATGATCATCAACTCTGCCGCCTCGTGGAACGCGCCTCCGAAAGTCCCCTGCTGCGAGGCGAGGAAACAATTGTCGACAGTTTCTCTGAGAAGCTTCAGGCCGGATTCAGGATCGTCTACCGATTTCGGACCGATTGCCAGCGTCTGTTTTTCCGGGATCCGTCGGGTAGAGGACGTCCCGTTGTGGCCCTTCTGCTTGATTTCACGGACGATGGTGGCTTGGAGCGTGTCGTTCTGCGGGTCATACTCCAGCCCGGGCAAAGAGTTGCCGCCGTTTCTGAAGTGCCGGATCAGTAGCGGCCAGGGGATATAGACGATGGTGGTCTCGGCGCCTCCTGCTCGAAGATGCACATTCGCATTCGAGAGGAACCATCGCGTCATGTTACTGATTTTCCGGCGGTCGGCCTTCTTGAACTCCCCGCCGATGAGCCTATGGAGCTCGTCGATGTACTTATCGACATTCTCGATGCTTTCGCGGTTGCGTTGGTAATTCCTGCGTTCCTTCTTGAGTGCGTCGCGGATGATCTTACGCAGCCCGGGAAGGGAATCCTTTACCTCCGGCGAGTACCGCAGCATGACACCGCCGATAGTCACGTCCTTGAGGCCGAACGATGCCCACGGGTCGTCGGGCTGGGAGGCGGGACCGGTGGACTGCCCTGCAGCCAGGGCGGAAAAGGCGGCCAGGCAAATCCCGGCGACGACGAATCGGCAGTTTCGCATGGTTGACTCTCCCCGAATGATTCTGCTGTCTCCCTGATGGTAGCAATCGGGAAGCAATCTGCAATCGGTTTCCCTTTCGGACCAGGGAAATCCGTGTTCCGTCGGGCGAGGCAACCGGACAAACCGGGTACCCCGGTGTCCGGTTCAAGTTGCCAAGGAGGTTGCGGAATGGTGGCGGCGGTGTTACAGTGGCAGATCAAGATGTAAAGATGTCGGTGACTATAGCGGCGGATCTCGCGGGGCTACAAGCCGGGGCAGACGATGGGCGGAGCAAAACCGAGGGAAAACTGGGCCGGGTATCTCTACAGAGGCTTTGCGCTGGTGGCGGGGCTGAATCTCGCTATCGCGGCGTTCCCCTATGCCTACTACGCCGGGTCGTTTCTGTGGGCCGAGGAGCCCGGCGCATCGCTTGCCATGCAGCGGGCGCTGATGTGGTTGCCTGCGGGGGCCGAGAGCCGGACGTTTGTCATCGGAATCACATGCCTGTGCCTGGCGATCATCGCCTGGTTCACCGGAAGGCTGACCCGCCGACAGTAAGCTCCCCGTCACGGTGTCCCCAGCCCCGGCCGGGCGAATCGTCCCGTTGCCTTTTTCACGCTTCTGTGGTACGCTTTGCGGCTCATTGTGAACCGAAGTAACGAATTCCGTTCAGGAAACCGCAAGATATTCAGGAGACGTTGAGAATGGCGACACATAATGTAACGTTGATTCGTGGTGACGGCGTGGGCCCGGAACTGGCAGAAGCCGCCCGGCGCGTCATGGACGCTGCGGTAGAGAAGACCGACGGGGCCGGCTCGTTCAACTGGACCATCGCCGAAGCCGGTGTGGACATCATGGAATCGGCAGGCACGCCGATGCCCGAGGAGACCCTCGAAGCCGTCCGCGCCTCCGATGCCACCCTCAAAGCTCCCATCACCACCCCCATCGGCACCGGCTTTCGCAGTGTCAACGTCATGCTGCGCCAGACGCTCGACCTGTACTGCTGCCTCCGCCCGTGCAAGAGCTACAAGGGCGTGCGAAGCCGCTACGAAGACATCGACCTGGTCCTCGTCCGCGAAAACTGCGAAGACCTCTATGCCGGTGTGGAGTTCGAGAAGGGCTCTGCCGAGGTCGGCGAGCTGATCCAGACCGTCAACCGCCTCAGCACCGACAAGAAGATCGGCACCCCGGCAGAGAGCACCGGCGTCTCGATCAAGCCCATCAGCGTGCAGAACACCGAGCGGATCGTCCGCTTCGCCTTCGAGTACGCCCGCAAGCACAACCGCAAGAAGGTCACCTACGTCGAGAAGGCCAACATCATGAAGCACTCCGACGGGCTGTTCAAAGCCGTCGCCGAGGAAGTGGCCAAGGACTACCCGGACATCGAAGCCGAAGAGCGCCTCATCGACAACATGTGCATGCAGCTGGTCCAGAAGCCCGAGCTGTACGACGTGATCGTCACGCAGAACCTCTACGGTGACATCCTCAGCGACCTCTGCGCGGGGCTGGTCGGCGGGCTGGGTGTGGCCCCCGGTGCCAACATCGGCGAGAACGGGGCCGTGTTCGAAGCGACCCACGGGTCCGCTCCCAAGTACAAGGGCATGAACAAGGTCAACCCGACGGCGCTGATCCTCTCCGGGATGATGATGCTGGACTATCTCGGCGAGACCAAGGCCGCCAGGAACCTCGACCAGGCAATCGCCGGCGTCATCGAGTCCGGTGAGAAGGTAACCTACGACATGAAGCCGGATCGCGACGATCCCACTGCCGTCGGCACCCAGGAAATGGCCGACGCGATCATCGATGCGATGATGTAATCTCCTCGCGTCTACCCACCGGCCGAGTTGATACGGATCCGGAAGACGTGCGAAACACACAGAGCGGGCCGACATGCCGATGGCAGCATGTCGGCCCGTTTTGCCATTCGGACAACGCATGCCGCTGTTTACCCGACTAAAAGAGTCTGTAATTGCAACCGGCAGCATCTATAATAGCGCCATGTAGTACGTGCGTCTTCCGTTAGAGAGTATTCTATGCCAACCGCGCACAGATTCCGGAAGCTTCTGTGGTGGATCGGGATGACGGTGATTTGTCTGTCGCTAGCCGGGGTCTCCTGTCGGAACGCCGACGAGCAGCCGGCCGGGCGGGAGGCAGACACCAGACCGGTCATTGCCGTCATTCCCAAAGTTGCAGACTCCCGCTATTTCCAGCTCTGCTTCGAGGGCATGAAATCGGCCCCCGCCGCGGAGCAGTACCGCCTGATGTACCTGGCCCCGGAATCAACCGACAACCGGGAGCAGGTTGCGATCGTCGACCGGCTTCTCACCGAGCCGAACCTCCAGGCCATTCTCATCTCGTGCAACGACCCTGCCCTGATCGCCCCGGCACTGCTGCGGGCACGCAAGCAGGGCGTTCTGGTGGCGACGTTCGACGCCGATTCCGCACACGCCGCCCGCGACCTCTTCATCAATCAGGCAACCGGAGAGCAGATCGGCAGGCAACTGGCGGACAACATCGCCGAAACGCTCGACCGCAAGGGCAGTTTCGCGGTGCTGACGAGCGTACTGACCGCCCCCAATCAGAATGAATGGCTCCGCTGGATGAAGATCCGGATCCGTCAGAAATACCCCGAACTGGAGCTGGTGACCATCAGCCCGGCAGGCGAGGACAAACAGCGAGCCCGAAGGGAAGTCCGGAAGCTGCTCAAGCGACACCCGAAGGTCGATGCCGTCGTGCCCATTACCTCGGTCGCTCTGGACGCGGTGGTTGAGTATATGAGGGAAAACGAACTGCTGCATGACCATAAGCTGGCCGGGTTGCCCTATCCGGATCAACTGCGGGAATACATCCGTTCCCGGCGGGCGGTGGATGAGCAGCCGTGGAACGTGCGCGATCTCGGGAAGCTGGCGATGCAGTGCGTCCACATGGAACTCTCGGGAGAACCGATCGTCGAGGGGATGGTCGCGGCGGGTGTCGGTCCTTTGACGTATCTGACTGATGAGAAAGAGGTTATCATCGGCCTATCCCATGAATAAGCAACACGTTCCATTCTATCGCAGCCTGCGTTGGCGGGTTCTGGCGATCTTCACCGTATGTGCCGTGGCCATGGTTTCGGTGGCGGTGGTGCTGTCGGTGGAATTGGGGATCATCGCCGCCCGCAGGCGTCTGCGGCAGCACCTGGCGGCCAGCCTCAACAGCGGCACGCTGGTCATCGATGAATGGCTGGAGACCCAATCCCGCTCGGCCCGGGCCCTGACCGATGCGCCGAGCGTGCAGGCCGCCCTGAAAGAAGCCAATGCCTCGCCTCAGCGTCCCTACCAGCCGGAAGCCCCCGTCCGGGAAGTTTTGGCCAATTACGTGGGCATTTTCCAGGAGGTCGGCAATGTGCTGCTGATCGATCAATCGGGCGTGGTGATCGCCGACGGGGCCGAGGGACGCTTTGCCCGCTTCGATCTGAGTGGTACGGATCTGTGGCAGAGGGTCCGAAAGTCGGACAAGCCGGTGGTGGTCGGCGGGGTGGCCACCGCTGCCGGGAGCGACCATATCGAATTTCCCGTCGCCGCCCGGGCCGTCTCTGCCGATGGGAGGTTTCTCGGAGCGGTGGTCATCGCCGTCGACTGGTCGGAGTTTGTAGGGCAGGTCCGTACTCTCACCGGCGGGGAAGGGGCGGAGCTGCTGGTGCTTGACGAAACCGGCAAGGTCATGGAAGCGCCGGATGCGTCCATGCTGGTCCGGCCGCTTCCTGCGGACCATGTCGTGCAGCAGGCCCCCGACACGGGCGTCAACCGCGTGAAGGTGGACGGGAAGTGGCAACTGGTGGCCGTGCGGCGGATGGATCGCACCGGTTGGACTGTGGCGGTCGTGCGGGATGAGAGCCAGGTGCTGGGAAACATCCTGACGATCCGGTGGACGACGTACCTGCTCGGCGCGGCGGTTCTGGCGGTCGGTTTTCTCGCATTGCTGGCGTCGCTGACGTCGGCAACGCGGGCGTTGAAGCACATTACCCGCTGGCTTCTGGCCCAGACGGGCGAAAATCCGGGAGATGAGTCCGAGCCCCTGGACCACAGCCCGGTATATCAACGCCGCGATGAGTTGGGAATCCTCGCTCGCAGCTTTGTCGAGATGCAGCAGGCCACCCGCGAGGGGATCCGCGAAGTCCGGGAGAGCGAGCAGCGGCTTGAATTGGTCCTCAAAGGCGCTTCGCTGGGTGCCTGGGACTGGCATCTTCCCAGCGGGACGGTCGTTTTTGATCAGCGATGGGCGGAAATGCTCGGATATGAATTGGACGAACTGGAGCCGCGACTTGAGACGTGGGAGCGGCTGGTGCATCCGGAAGACAGGGAGCCGGTGCTGAGAGCCCTGGCAGAGCACGTCGAGGGCAATACGACGCATTTCGAAGCCGAGCACCGCCTTCGACACAAGGACGGCCGGTGGGTCTGGATTCTTACCAAGGGAAAGGTGATCGAAAAGGACGAGCAGGGCGCACCGATTCGTGCCTGCGGGACGCATTTGGACATTTCCGATCGCAAACGGGCCGAGCAACTGCTTCGCGAGAACGACGAACGTTTGCGCTTGGCGTTGCAGGCAGCGAGCATGGGCACGTGGGAATGGGAGGTAGAAACCGATCGGGTGACCTGGTCGCCGGAGACCCTCCGCATTGTCGGGGTAAGCAGCGAAGAATTCGGCGGGACGTACGAAAGCTATCGGCGGCTGGTGGCTCCGGAGGATCGGGACGGGGTCGATCGGATCGTCCGCGAGTTTCTCCAGCGGGCCGAGCCGCAGTCCGTTGTGGTGTACGAGCACGGGCTGGTTCGGGAGGACGGGCGCAGGGTATGGGTGGAGGTGCGCGGGACGCTGTTCACCGATGCCGACGGCCGGCCGGTCCGGATGGTCGGAGTCTGTGCGGACATCACCGAACGCAAGCGGCACGAGATGGAACGCCAGAAACTGGAGAGCCGCCTCCGGCAGGCCCAGAAGATGGAAGCAGTCGGCCAGCTTGCCGGTGGGGTCGCGCACGATTTCAACAACATCCTCCAGGCGGTGCTCGGGTACGGCCAACTGGCGATGCGCGAAGTGCAGGAAGACGGCACACTCCGCGAATCGATCGACGAGATTCTCAAAGCAGGGCACCGCGCCCGTACGCTGGTCAGCCAGTTGCTGGCATTCAGCCGCCGTCAGATGCTGCAGATGAAGTACGTGGACCTGAACGATGTCGTCGCCGATCTGATGAAGATGGTGCGTCGCGTGATCGGCGAGCACGTGGAACTGCATTTCTGGCCGGGGGAGGATCTTCACACGATCCGGGCCGACCGCGGGCAGATCTCGCAGATCGTGATGAACCTGTGCCTGAACGCCCGCGACGCGATGCCCGAGGGCGGGACGATCGACATCCGGACGGAGAATGTCGAGATCGGGCAGGAATACGTAGAGGCCCACCCGTGGGCAGCGGCCGGACGCTACGTGTGCCTGAGCGTGACTGACACCGGTACGGGCATGAGCGAGGAAGTGCGCAGCAAGGCGTTCGAGCCGTTCTTTACAACGAAGCGGACCGGAAAAGGTACCGGATTGGGTCTGTCGACGGTATACGGTCTGGTCAAGCAGCACAACGGGATGATCGACGTCAACAGCAGCGTGGGCGAGGGCACCACCGTTCGGATCTACTTCCCTGCGGCAAGCGGCGAGGCTGTCTCTGCCGGCGAAACCGAATCACGCCTGGCTGCACCGGAAGGCAGCGAAACGGTGCTTCTGGCCGAGGACGATGAGATGGTTCGTCGACTGACCACCAGCATCCTTCAGCGCGCCGGGTACAGCGTGATCTCCGCCGCGGACGGACTGGAGGCGGTGGAGCAGTTCAGCCGGAACCACCGGGAGATCGACCTGGCGGTGCTCGATGTGGTGATGCCCAAACTCGGCGGGAAGCAGGCGTGCGAGCGGATCCGCGAGAAGGCGCCGCAGCTGCCGGTCATCTTCGCCAGCGGATACAGCGAGGACGTGATCAGCCCGGATCACGTTCTGGAAGAGGGCGTCCTCCTGATACAGAAGCCCTACGAGGCGGACGAACTGCTGCACAAGATTCGCGAAAGTCTGGAACGGCAGAGGGAGGCGTAGGGCGGTTCATCGCGGGGGGCTCCCTCGCAACGGTTGGCGGGTCTCCTGCCTCCGGCAGGCAAGCCCGACCAGCCAACGGGACAAAATCGTCCGTCATTGCGTTGTATGAGACGTGGTGAGTCAGAGACCCACCACGCGTAAAGGGAGCACCGTAACGGTTGGCGGGTCTCCTGACCCGCCAACGGGACGAAATCGTCCGTCATTGCGTTGTGT
>JBKHHU010000181.1:0-7101 GCA_046539045.1 Phycisphaerae bacterium | reverse complement strand
ATCGGGTAGGCCGGGGTGATTTCTCGCCCCGGCGTCCCACACCACCGTACGTACGGTTCCGTATACGGCGGTTCAGCAGGTGCTCGCAAGTCGTCGATGCTCCGCGAGCAGGCTCACAAATCCCAAGCGACGCAAGGCCGACGTGGGGACGTCGATCGTGCCGCATCGCGTCGGCTTCCTTCTGTTCGGCCCCTCATCCGTGGTGCAAACGGACTACTATGGCCTCGGCTGACTCCTGCCGGTCCATCCCGACCCGTCGCCGGGCCGGTAGCTCATCGCAGACCGACAGGTCTCCCGGGGTAAGACGCGTGACCTTCGCTGCATATACCCGCCGCATCTACGCCGCCGCGTTCCGGATGACTTCGGGCTTCGAGTCTTCTGGCCCTCTCGCCCACGCGACGCCGCCTTGTATGCGATTCCTGTTCGTCGGGCCGCAGCTTTGCCTGCAGCTTCCTTCAGACCCCGCCCTCGCGGCAGCCCTTGCTGGTCGGCTAACGGTTCCTGTCATCGAGGTCCGTAGAGGACTTCCACCTCCAAGTAAACGCGCCATCCGGCGCAACCATAAAAAAAAGGAGCGTCGTCCCGGAAGACGACGCTCCTGAGTTTCAGATGCAACAATTACATGCTGCGCTGAACCTTGCTCGCGCGGGGACCCTTGGGGCCCTGCTCGATTTCGAATTCAACGGTTTCGCCCTCTTCGAGGGTCTTGTAGCCTTCGCCCATAATGTCGTTATGGTGCACGAAGACATCAACGCCGCTATCGGCAGCAATAAAGCCGTAGCCCTTAGTGTTGTTGAACCACTTCACTTTACCAGTAGCCATAGTAAGGCTCCTTTTGCGTCATGGCGCTTCTGGATTTGCGAAAGATACGCAGGCGTGGGCACATTTGCGGCGAGTGCGACACCCCCAAAGGGCAGGTACTCTAGCAAAGACGTGACGTTCGACACCTGATTCCAATCCTGCAAATTGCCCGGCTGCCACTCCGGGACTTCCGGCGGGTCACGGAGCATTCCGTGTCACAGCCCACCGGTCCATCGAGCAGCATTGTGCCATCGGTCGGGGTGGGAAGTCAAACGTTATTCTGTGAATTTCCAATTAAGGCTCTGCATTGCCTAGAGTGCCTTGTCCAGCACCGACAGTTTGCCCGCTTTCACTCGGAGCTGCTCTGCGGAGCTACCCGCAGCGTCCGCCCCGGTGCGTCTTTTGCGGGCAGCATCTTGCCCACCGACGCCCGCAGGCGTAGGATGCGTCGAATGGCCAACGTCATGCACATTCTCGATGCAAGCACACCTCCGGCCATGCGGAGGCAATTGCGTCTATTGCGCGGCCCGGCCGACCTGGTGGTCGCGCTGGGTCCGAACCCCGACGAGTCGGCCGGGCTGGAGGACGTGCTGGAAGTGCACGTGCCGCTCGGGCGGGCAAAGCTGGCTCTGCATCGAGAGCAACTGCTCTCCCGCGCCGAACACTGCCGCGTCTACCACGCGTGGTCGCGTCGATCTGCCGAACTGGCCGAGGCTTTGGCCCGGAAATTCGGACGCAACGCGGTGCTGTCACTGGCAGGTATCGAGACGCCGACGCCTCCTCGGGAGTTGGCTGTGGCGCTGGTCCGGAATGACTACGATCTGACCGTGCCGAATGAGTATCTGCGGCGGGAACTATTGAAGCAGGGCGTCCAGCGGGAAGCGCTTCACGTGCTGCCACCGGCGGCCGAGCTGCAGAACGGGCATTCGGTGGGCGAGACAAATCGCCGGCAGCTACGCCGGCGTCTCGGCCTGAACGCGGAGGACTTTGTCATCGTCGCACCGGGGCAGATCACCGATCACTCCGGGCATCGGATCGCCTGCTGGGCTCACGCCATGCTCACGCACATCTGGGACCGCGTGAAGCTGGTCATACCCGGCCACGGCCCGGCGATGGATCACCTTGAGTTTTTCGACGCCAATGCCGGCGCACCGGAAGCCACCGTGTTTACGCACGACCGCATCCCGCTGGAGCAGGTGCTGTTCGCCTGCGATGCCGCGGTGATCGTGCAGTCGCGTCCGCAGGAGTTGACCGGTCTGGCCGCGAGCATGGCCGCCGGGCTGCCCTGCGTCTGCAGTGACCTGCCGAACCTGACCGAATGGGCCATACCGGACCGGGCGGCGCTGGTCGTCCCGCCCGATTCTCCGCAGGCGACAGCCAGGCAGTTGCTGCACCTGGTCGACACCCCCGAACTCCGTCGGAAGCTGGGACAGACCGCCCGCCGGATCGCCGAGCAGAATTTCTCTCCGGAGCATTGCCGTCGACAGCTGGCCCATATCTACGCGGAGGTCTACTCGGAGATCGCCTGAGCCCCGCTTGCAGCGTTGCCCCTCATCTGCGATAATCTCCCTTTAGGTTCTTGCCCCACGAATGACTTCCCCCAGCGAAAGCCCGACGATGGAAACCCGCTTCGGCACGATCCATTTCGCCGATGGCGACTGTCGCGCGCTGCTGGAATCCGAAATCGATCAGCTTGCCGACCCCGCCGCTCACGGCTGGGAGGAAATCAAACGCAATTCATCGCGGACGGTCTACCGCGGACGGATCGATGGCGTGGACATCTACGTCAAGCACTTCCACCAGCAGTCTCTTGGGCACCGCATCGCCCGGCGTTTCTGCGCGTCCGACGCCAAACGCGAGTTCCTGTGCGCTCTGAAGCTGCAGGAAGAGAAGATACCCACCGCCCCGCCGCTGGCTGCGAGTTGGGGCGACAGCGAGTGGGTGGCCACGCGGGCTGTGAAAAACGCCATCGGCGCCGATGAATGGCACGAGCAGCGGATGAGCGACCCGCAGGAAGCCTGGCGGCAGGTGCGAGAGATGAACTGCCGCATCGCCGGACTCATCGGACGAATGCACCGTGCGGGGATCATCCATCGCGACCTGCATTTGGGGAACATACTGATCGGCGAGCGCACCGGCCAATGCCCTGAACTGGCGCTGGTGGACCTGCACCGCGTTTCGATGCGTCGCCGGCCCAGCCGCCTGGCGCGGGCCAAGAACCTGGCCCACCTCTTCCACGACCGGCTGATCCATACAACGCGCAGCCAGCGATTGCGGTTCCTGAAACACTACCTCATGGCCTCCGGCGCCCGCGGCTCGCTCCGCGGATGGGCGTTGCTGTGCGAGGAATTCGGCCGGCAGCACCGGCGCAACCAGTTCCACCAGCGGGACCGCCGGATCGTTCGGAAGAACCGCTACTTCGCCCCGCTCGGCGGACGCGACGGCTGGCGGGGGCACGTGATTCTGGCATCCAAGCGTCAGCCGTCCTGGTCGGGAGCAGCACGGAAGGAGTTCCGGCTGGCCGACTGGGAGGATGTTCTCGCCGATCCGGAGAAGCTCTTTACCGGTGACGATGTGGAAGTCGTCAAGGACTCGGCCTCCAGTCTGGTGGTGCACCGCACGCTGCAGGTCGGCCCGCATACCGCCGACGTGTACATCAAACGCACCCGCCGGAAGAACATCTGGAAACGCCTGCACGACCTGTTCGATCGGTCGCGGGCCGTTCGGGCATTCATCCTCGGGCACCGCCTGCTGACCCGTCAGATCGCCACCGCCGTTCCACTGGCCGCCATGGAGAAAAGGAAAGGACGGGCCCTGGTCGACAGCTTCCTGATCACCGAGACGGTCGACGGTCAGGATCTCGAGAAATTCCTGGCCGAGAATTTGGCCGACCGGCCGTCCGGCGGGAACGGACAGTTCGATGCCACACAGCGGCGTAACCTGGCCCGGAAGATGCTCACCCGCCTGGGGAGGCTGCTGAGGCGCCTGCAGGACAACCGGTTCTCGCATCGCGACCTCAAGGCGAGCAACCTGGTGGTGTACTGGCAGCCGGGACAAGGCGATCCGGAACTGGTGCTGCTGGACCTGGACGGGCTCAAGCACCGCCCGTGGCGGCCTGAGCGGAAGACCTACAAGAGCCTGATGCGTCTGAACGTGTCCCTGCTGAAATGCCCAGCCATCAACCGGGCCGGGCGGATGCGGATGCTGAAAGGCTACCTGCGGCGGCCGGGCGACGGACGGATCAACGTCAAACCGTACTGGCATCACATCCACTATTGGTCGGAGAAGAAGCTCAATCGACAGATCGCGAGTCTGCGGAAGAAGCAGAAGGCCGCCCGGAGGCCCAGCCGATGAGCCCGCCGGCCCCTGCGGATGACCCGCGGAAGATCCTCATCGTCAAACCAAGCGCGCTTGGAGATGTCATCACCGCCCTTCCGGTCCTGCACGCCCTGCGAAGACGGTTCCCAGGCGTCCACATTGCCTGGCTGGTGAACAAGGCCCTGTCGGGCGCCCTGGCCGGGGAAGAGAGCCTGGATGAGGTCATCGTCTTTGACCGTCGCGGAATGTCGGCAGCGTGGAAAAACGCGCCGCTGCCGGAGAAGCCGCTACGTTTCCATCGCGCCGTCAAGGACCTGAACAACCGGCTGAAGGACGCTCAGTTCGACTGGGCGCTTGATCTGCAGGGGCTGTTCCGCAGCGGGTATTTCACGTGGTCGACCGGCGCGCCACTCCGCGTCGGCTTCCGCCAGGCACGGGAGATGGCCGGGCTGTTCTACAACTTCAAGATCTCGGCCCCGCTGAGCCTTCACACCATCGACCGCAATCTGAAACTGGCTGAGGCGCTCGGCCTGCAGCCTCGGGCTGAGGACTTCCGGCTGCACCCGAGCGGGGCGGCGCTGGAATGGCTGGAGGAGTTTCTCCGGCTCAACGGGTTGACGCCGGGGCAGTATATCGTCTGTAATCCGGCAACTACCTGGAAGACCAAGGAGTACCCGCGGGGCCACTGGAAAGAGGTCATCCGCAGTCTGTCGGAGGATCTGCCCGTGGTTCTGACCGGCGGTCCGGAGGATTTCCAACTCGCAGCCGACATCGCCTCGGATCTGCCCGGGAAGGTGGTCAACCAGGCGGGGCAGACGGACATCCCCCAATACATCGCCACGATCGCCTGCTCGCGCGGTGTGATCTGTCCGGACTCGGCCGCCAAGTTCATTGCCGAGGCGACGGGCGTGTTTTCGATCGTGCTGCACGGTCCGACGCGTCCGGAACGAACGGGGACGTGGAAGAGGGGAGCCGACCTGCAATCGCCGCTTTCCTGCAGCGGCTGCTTGAAAAAGCACTGCCCGCAGTGTAGATGCATGGACCAGATCGCCCCGGAACGGGTCGTTAGCGCAGCGCGCGAACATCTGTTGTGACGGAGCCGCCATGCCGCACCGCGCCATCTACAGGAGAATCAAGGATTTCGTGATCTTCCGCGTCTTGCACGCGAATGACACTCCACATCGCATTGCGCTGGGCATGGCCATCGGCATCTTCGTCACCTGGACACCGACCATCGGGTTCCAGATGCTGATCACGCTGGGCCTGTGTCTGCTGTTCCGGGCCAACAAAGCTGTCGGCGTGCCGGTGGTGTGGATATCCAACCCGTTCACTGTTATCCCGATCTACGGGACCAACTACGCTCTCGGGTGCGTGTTGACCGGGAGGAAGATCGGGAAATTCGACGTGATCGAATCGGCGATGAAGACCTCAGGCGGCTGGTGGGACAAAGCCGTAGCCTGGGCCGAACGCACCTGGGACATCGCCCTTCCGCTCTGGGTGGGCAGTGTTGTCATCGGCCTGATCCTGAGCACGGGGATGTACTTCCTCACCTACTACTCCGTGCTCGCCTACCGCAGCCAGCGGCGGGCGAAGCACCCGGAACTCTACGAAGACGGCGAGATTCTCGGCCCGCTGTTCCACCCCACGCCCGCATCCTCGGCCGGTCTGAACATGCAGCCGCGGATGGGCAAGAAGAATCTTCCGCCCGCTTCACAGGACCATTGAAAACCGGCAGAATCTTCCGTGTTTTTTTCTATCTTGGGCATTGATTGCGTTCGCGCCTGACAGACAATAGAGAATATAATAGCGGTGTGCACAGGGAGTGGCCTGATGAGTATCGAGCAGAAACAAAGTGTTTCGCGGCTGAGATTTCGGCTCTACGATCGGCCTCTGCACCCTGAACTGTTCGACATCTATTACGATCGCCGGGTTGTTCGCAAGGGGTATGAGGCGCAGCTGTGGATTACTGGCTGCACGCACGTCGTGGGATTCTACCGCCCCGATCATTCGCTGGTCGAGGTGACCACCGACGCGCTGGCCGAGCTTCCCGAGCGCGGGCTGCTGGTCGAGATGCCGTTCCGCGGAGAGAAAGCCCACGAATGCAGCCAGCCGGAAGGGATTCACTACCAGGTGAACCTCCAGGTCGAGAAGATGAGCCCGCGCGTCTATTCCAAGACGCATCACGATCTGGCCCGCCTTGGTGCCCGCCGCGGTCTGTTTGTCCCGTTCCCGGCCTGGATGAGCAAATCCCTTACGCCCTTCTCGTACATTCACTTCGACGCCAGGCCCAGCGAGTTCCACGTCTACACCTTCCACGCCTTCCCGGACGATCTGACGCTGGTGAAGACCCAGTCGATTTTCGAACTGGGATGAGAATCTGGACAGCCTCGGTCCAATCCTTACAATAGCTGTCTCACGTTGTCTAGAAGGGGGCAGCAGCCCCGAACTGTACGCCCGGAGAGGATCCATGCCCGAAAACTCGCTATCGGTAAAGGAAACGGACGGAATTCTGATCGTGGGATTCGGTGACATCACCGTGCTGGACAGCAGCTCCGTCCAGAACATCAGCCGACGCCTTCTGGAACTGCCCGACCGGCACGACCAGTGTCGCATGGTGCTGGACTTCGACGAGGTAACCATGATCACCTCGCAGGTTCTGGGCATCCTCATCACCCTGCACAAGAAGTGCAATGAGACCGACGGCCGGTTCATCATCGCCGGGCTCCAGCCGCGATTGCGAAAGATCTTCCACATTACGCGGCTCGAGCGGATTCTGGAATTCGCCGACAATACCGAAACAGCCCTGGCCCGCCTCCGCGACCACAGCGGCTGATTGGAACAAGCATGCCAAAACAAGTGCTGAAGAAACAGATGCAGATTTTCATGTCCGGGTTGATGGTGATCGTCCCGCTGGCGATCACGATCTGGGTGATCCTCGCGGTCGGCGCGTGGATGGACTCCCTGGTGATCGACGCGTTGAAG
>JBKHHU010000180.1:0-7121 GCA_046539045.1 Phycisphaerae bacterium | reverse complement strand
GAGCGCAAAGGAGCGGGTCCGGAACATGGGCGTTCCGAACCCGAGATCTCTCCTCGTGTCGTCTTCCTCGTTTTGTCGGCCGAGTATCGGCCGTTGCAGTCATTTTCGACAGGGCCATTTTACGTCAAACCCGTCAATCCCGCTATGGCATATCTAACGCGAGTATGTTATAGATATGGTACAGCAACGCAGGAGCCTCGCATGAGTCGTTTGACGCAGAGAACTATCGGTCTGCTGGCCCAACCGACAAGCGTGCCGTTCATCGATATCTTACGTGGTATCAGGCACTTCACGGGCCCGTCGCGGCGATGGCGCATTCTCGCCCGCAGCCCCGGCGATCCGGAGGAGTTGCAGTGGCTGGTCCGGCAGAGCCTGGACGGGCAGATCTGCCATGTTTCGCTCGGATCGCATCTTGAGGCTTGCCTTGAGCTCGGGGTTCCGACGGTCAGCACATCGGGCCGGTTCTCGCCGGAGTATTTGGACGGGAGGCCCGTTACCACCATCCGCATTGACGAGCAGGCGGTTGGCTCGATGGCGGCCCGGCACCTGATGTCACTGGGGCTGGAGAATTTCGCCCTGTTCGGAATCCGCTGGCTCTATTGCAGCACCGAACGGTGCGAGGGGTTCCGTAAGGCTCTGTCTGAAAAGGGGCACGATTGCAGCGTGTTCTGGGGTGACCGGGCGGATCCGTACGATCCGTCATCGCCGTCGGCTCCCGAGCCGCCGGAGGAGGTCATGGGTGAGTTCCTGGCGTCTCTGCCGAAACCGTGCGGGCTGTTGGCTACCGATCCCGGGTACGCCGACCGCATGATTGATCTCGCCGTGACGATGCAGATTGCTGTCCCGGAAGAACTTGCGGTGATATCGGCCCATGACAGCGAGATCGCCGCTCATTGCTCGCTGCCGGCGATCTCGGCGGTCCGGCTGCCGCTGGAGCAACTGGGTTACCGCGCGGGAGAGGCCCTGGAATGTATCATGTCCGGGCGAAAACCGCCCCGATATAAGCTCTTGCAGCCGGTGGGGGTAGAGCACCGGGATTCGACGGCCATGCTCGCCACGGGCGACCCGCAGGTTCGCATGGCGATGGCCTACATCCGCCGGAATTGCCTGACGCCCTGCAGCGTGGAGGACGTGCTGGACGCAGTGGGTTGCTCGCGGTCCTATCTGGACAGGGCGTTCCGTAAGGCCCTCGGCCGAACCGTCTTCAGTGAGATCCGGCGGCGTCAGATACTCGCAGCCAAGAAGATGCTCTCCGACACCGAGGAGACCATCGAGAGCATCGCCACCGCCTGCGGTTTCTCCGGGGGGATGCGATTCAGCCAGGTCTTCCGGGAAGCCGCGGGCGAGTCTCCAAGCGTTTACCGTCGGCAGTTCGGGAGGAAGTCGATCGGCTGAAAAGTTGGGGATGCATGGGAAACATGTGGACGGCGGTTCCTCAAAACTCGACTTCTCCGTCGTGCGATGAATACCATTTTCTGAGGCCAACAGGGGCGGCTGAGCTATTGCCTGTCGGTCCCGACGGTTTTTCCGCAGTTTTCCGCAGTTCTCCGCGACGCTGGGCAGGCAGAAGGGGCTCAGAATGACGCAAAATGACAAGAGATTTGTTGCACGCGACATAATTGGCCTGGCCGTCAGCCTTATTCTGGTTGCGCTGGCAGCCTTGTTTGGCGGCCTGTTCACCGCCCAGACGTCCGGCAACTGGTACCAATCGCTGGAGCAGCCAGGCTGGTCGCCACCCGGATGGTTGTTCGGCCCGGTCTGGACGACGCTTTACATCCTCATGGCCGTCGCAGTGTGGCTGGTCTGGCGGCGCACTTCCCTGGCGCATTGGGCGGTTGTTCTGTATCTCGTGCAACTGGTGTTCAACGCTGCCTGGTCAGCGATTTTCTTCGGTCTGCGTATGCCGATGGTGGCCTTCGCCGAACTCTGTGTGCTATGGGTGCTGATCGTTCTGACAACCGTGGCGTTCTGGCGGGTGCGGACGATTGCCGCGGTACTGATGCTGCCGTACCTGGCGTGGGTCAGCTTCGCCGGAGCACTGAACCTGGCCATCGCCTTGATGAACTGAAAAGCCGAATGCCGGGGGGATATCCAAGAGCGGTATGTTTCATCGACAGGGGACGCTGAGGACAACGGCGTGTATATTGGGGCTTACCCTCATCCAGGGATTCCCCGGCGCTGATGTCTATACTACCGATGATCCGTTCGCCGCGAAGCAACATCATTGGAATCAGTGGCCATGGAAAACGCTCAACATCGTCAGCGCGTCCCGGAAACACGTTCGACCAATATGAATCGCCAATGCGCCTGGTGCGGAAACGTATGGAGTGACGGCAAATGGGTTCCGGTTTCCTCCGAGCCCGAAGGCGACGTCACGCACGGGATGTGTCCCGGCTGTCATCGCAAGACGTTGCGACGGCTGCGGGAATAGCATTCGGACACCGGGCAATCCCCGGCAAAGAGGAAAGGATATCGCAAGTGAGCAACGCACACGTTACGACCGATCACGCAACGATCAAGGACTGGGCCAAGACACGTGGAGGCAAGCCGGCCGAGGTTGAGGGTACCGGCGATGAGGACCCGGGCGTGCTCCGGATCGAGTTTCCCGACTACTCCGGATGCGAAAAGCTCAAACGCATCCAGTGGCCGAGCTTCTTCAAGAAGTTCGACGAGAAGGACTTGGCGCTGCTCTACCAGGAAACGACCGACCAGGGCGAGATCAGCCGCTTCTGCAAATTTGTCTACGCTCCGACGGGCGTGCTGGAAAAGCTGCACGAGGAACACGGGCAGATCCGGCAGTTGCTGGAGAAGATGTCCGACACGACGCAGAACGCGGTGAAGACCCGGCCTCGAATGGTGGAAGAGCTCGAGGAGAAGATCGTCCCGCACATGGTCGGCGAAGAGAAGATCTTCTACAAAGCCATGAAGAAGCATGCGACCAAGGAGCAGATGCCCACGGCCTTGGAAGGCTATGAGGAGCATCGTCTCGCCCGCAAGGCGCTGAAGCGGCTCAAGAAGGCTGACCCGGACACGCCGGACTGGGACGCTCGCCAGAAAGTGCTCAAAGAAGTCGTCGAGCACCACATCGAGGAGGAAGAAAGCGAACTGTTTGAGATGGCGTGGGAACAACTCGGCAGGGATGGCCTGCAGGAAATGGAAGGCGAGTACCTTGCCCGTGAAGAGAAGGCGATGGAGAACTTGAAAAGCTGACGGGTCAGGTAACAGGACATCTGGCTGAAACGTGTATCAGGTGCGAGCCGATTCCGTTCCGAAAGAAGTACGACAGGACGGAATGCAGGTTCGCGTGGTTCGCGCAGTTCGTGGCAGGACAAGCCCATTGAACGGTCCGCCGCGAACGGACCACGCGTTCGCTAAGCCCAGGCAGGACCAATTGTGCCGGCACTATTATCTGAGCACCTGAAATGGTGGAATGGACGAAACAGATTGCCGAGCACTTTGCCAGCATCATCGAGTTACTCGGACTGGTGGTGATCCTGGTTCTGGTGATCCACGCGCTGGGCAAGGCGTTGTGGCATATACGCCGCGACGTTCCCGCCCAGACAATGTTCCGCGCGGCACGCTGTCGACTCGTCCGCGGAATCCTGCTGGGGTTGGAACTGCTCGTCGCTGCCGACATCATCCGAACCGTCGCCATCAAGCTGACATTTACCAGCGTCGGAGTGCTGGCGACTATCGTGGTCATCAGAACCTTCCTCAGCTTCGTGCTCGAAGTCGAGATGAACGGCCGGTGGCCATGGCAGGGTGAACCGGAAACCGGCGAGCCCGGTGCGGAATGCGAACTCTGACCTGCAGATCCTGAATACTGGAGAACATCATGCCATACGACAGCATTGACGACCTGCGAGACTCGCTGAAGAAGAAGTTGCCCAAGCACGCCCAGGAGATTTACATCGAAGCGTTCAACAGTGCCTGGGACCGCTTCAGCGACCCGGACAAGATCCGCGGCGACGACTCCCGCGAAGAAGCATCCCACAAAGTCGCTTGGTCGGCCGTCGAAAACGATTACGAAAAGGGCGACGACGGCAAGTGGCACCGCAAGTAGTAGACGGCCGCCGCTGATTCGTGCGACTCGTGTGGCCTCCGGTTGCCGCATATCATTTCATGTCGGTTGTGTTCCGGAACCCGACCCGGCTATCAGGCTGACCGAAAGGCTGCTTCCATGCCCCGACGCGCCATGTTCAAAGGTGTGATTTCGTTCGCGGATATTCGCGTCCCGGTCAAGATGTACGCTGCCGTCGAGAGCAAGGAGATCCGCTTCCATCTCCTTCATGACCAGGACGAGGTTCGCCTCCGCCAGAAGATGGTCTGCGAGAAGGAAGACAAACCCGTCCCCGACGAGGAGATCATCAAGGGGCTCGAAGTCGACGACGGCAAGTACATCCTCCTCACGCCGGAAGACCTCGAGGAGATCCAGCCGGAAACCAACCGCAGCATCGAAGTCGAGGGCTTCACAGATTTCGACAGCGTCGACCCACGGTACTATGACCGACCGTACCACCTCGGCCCCGACGGCGAGGAGGAGAAATACATGACCCTCGCTCAGGCTCTCCAGGCGACCGGGAAGATGGGCGTCTGCCACTGGTCGTTCCGCAAGCGGGACTACTCCGGCGTGCTGCTGAGCCGCTCCGGTGACATCCTCGAGTTGATCACCTTGCGGACGGCGGGGGAAGTCGGAGCCGCCGGCGATCTGGATCTGCCGGAAGCCAAACTCTCTGCCAAGGAGAAGAAGACGGCAGGCTATCTCGTGGACGAGTTGACCGACGAATTCGACCCAAGCCAATACCGCAACGACTTCCGCGACGACCTGGAAGATCTCATCAAGACCAAGGCCGGCGGAGGGAAGGTCAAGAAACGCAAGGCGAAGAAGACAGAACCCACCGAGGCAGCAAACCTGTCGGACATCCTCGAAGCCAGCCTGAAAGAGGCCAAGAAGCAGGGCAAAAGCAAGAAGCAGAAGGCAAAAAGCTGACATCGCGCCGGCTGCCACGAGTGCCAGACAAGCGGTTGGCGGGTCTCGTGACCCGCCAACGGTGTACGGAACACCACGCGGGAACCAAAAAAGAGTTCGTGAAGTTCGCGAAGTTCGTGGCCAAGGAACCGCCAACAAACGGGCCGCCCAAACCTGGCCCCGCGCCTATTACCTAAGCACAACTGCCTATGCACTAAAAAAGGAACCCATGCCCCCAAGTGAAACAATCCACTGTCCGCAGTGCGGGATGGAGTACGACTACGATGAGCAGCGCCGTTGCTGGGCCTGCGACGGGCCCTCCTGTCCGCACTGCCTGCCGGAAGATCTCGAACCGCTATGCCCCGAGTGCCGCTTCGGAGATCTCCCCGCGCATATCGAACCGATGCTGGCCAAACTCGGCTCCATTCCCTCCACGCCCGAGCAGTGGGGCTTCGAGTACAAATGGGACGGCATGCGGGCGCTGCTGTACTGGGACGCCGGAACCGCCCGGCTGGAGAGCCGCAACCTCAACGACGTCACCCATCGCTACCCGGATCTGATCCCCAAACCCGACCAGATGCCCGAACAAAACCTGATCCTCGACGGTGAAATTATCGCCACCGACGCCAAGGGGCGTCCGAGCTTCCAGCGCCTGCAGAAACGTATGCACGTGCGCGGCGCCAACCGGATCAAGGCCGCGATGTCGCGCGTGCCGGTGCAGTTCTATGTGTTCGACGTGCTCTGGGCCGGAGGCCGATCCACAGCCGAGGAGCCGTACACGCGGCGGCGCGAAATTCTCGAGGCTCTCGAACTGGACCACCCGCGTTGGAGGATCCCCGCGTGGCATGCCCAGCAGGGGCGGGCGATGCTTCGCGTGGCCGAGCAGTGGGGGCTGGAGGGGCTGGTCGCCAAGCGGCTGGATTCGATCTACCGTCCCGGTGCGAGAAGCAGCGAGTGGACGAAGATCAAGATCGTCAAGCGGCAGGAGTTTGTCGTCGGCGGGTGGGAGCCGCGCGAGAAGGACGATCGACAGATCGGCTCGCTCTTGGTCGGTTACTACGATCCGGAGGCCATGGGCCTGCAGTTCGCCGGACGCGTCGGCACGGGCTTCGACGCAGCCACACACGAAATGTTGGTGCACAACCTCACGCGGCTGGAGAGGACCGAGTGCCCCTTTGAGGACCCACCCGGCGGCCCCACGGCGCGGTACGTCGCACCGCAACTCGTCGCGGAGGTGGACTATCGCCGCTGGCCGGACGGTGGGAATCTGCAGCAGGCGTCGTTCCTGGGCCTGCGGGAGGATATCCCCGCCGGCGAGGTCATCCTGGAGAAGGTGAGGTGATCGACCATGCCCGCCAAAAGACATGCCCTGTGGAGCGGTAGCGTCAGTTTCGGGCTGGTGGCTGTGCCCGTCGCAGCCATTCCCGCGGTGCATTCGACGCGGACGGCGTTTCATATGATCCATGAGCCGGACAAGTCGCGCCTGAAGCGGCGGATGTTCTGCCCGGAAGAGGAGGTGTTCGTGCACCCCGAGCACATTCTCCGTGGGTACGAAATCGAACCCGACAAGCACATCATCATCCGCGACAGCGAGATCGAGTCCATCGCGCCCAAGCGGAGCAAGACCGTCGAGATCCGGGAGTTCGTCGACCGGGCGGCGATCTCGCCAGCTTACTACGACCGACCGTATTACCTTGTGCCGACTGGTGCGGAAAAGCCGTACCGTCTGCTGGTCGATACGCTGGCCGAGGCGGACAAGGCTGGGCTGTCGGAGTTCGTCATGCACGCGCGGGAGCATTTCTGCGCGGTCATGAGCATCGACGGGGCCCTGTGCCTGATGACGCTGCGGTATCCCGAGCAGCTTCGCAGTGCCGATGACTTGAAGCCGGACGCCTCCGCGAAGAAGACGGCTGTGACGAAGATGAAGAAGCTCATCGAGCAGAAGGCCGTTGAGTTCAAGCCGGACAAGCTCACGGACGTCTACCAGGAGCGGATCGACAAACTCATCGCTCGCAAGAAGAAGAAAAAGGAAACCGTCGAGGTCTACGACGAAGAGGCCGAGGAGGAAACCGTCTCCGCCGAGGAAGAAGGCGAAGACATCGACCTGGTAGCCGCGCTGGAGGAAAGCCTCGCCAAAGAGCGAAAGAAGTGA
>JBKHHU010000179.1:0-7124 GCA_046539045.1 Phycisphaerae bacterium | reverse complement strand
TCAGGAACGCTTTCGCCGACGCTGAACCACGAAATTACTTCTGTCACTCACTCTATAGCCGACGGGATTGCGGTATGGTAAAATCCGCAATTTCACCGTATGCGTGGATAAGGCATATAATGGATTGTCAGGCATCGTTTTGCGGGTCCTCAGGAGCCGCCTTCACCAGTTACCTCAGTATGAAGTCAGCCGAATGAACAGCCAATATCTCAGCCGTCGTTATCTCATCAGTTTCGAAAGTCGCAAACTGCCGCACATCTTCACGGATGTGCTGGTGATCGGTAGCGGCGCAGCGGGAATGCGCGCCGCCATCGAGTCCAGCAAGTACGGGCAAGTCATCATTCTCAACAAGAAGCCCCGGAATGACTCCAACACATTTCATGCCCAAGGCGGTATGGCGGCAGTGCTGGACGATTCCGACTCAATCGAGTCTCACATCGCCGATACGGAGCAGACCGGCTGCGGTCTGGGTGAACCGGAGGTAATCCAGGAGGTCGTCTCCGCGGCCCCGGAGCACGTTCGTGAACTGGTGGACTGGGGGCTGGAATTTGATCACGAAGATGGCCGGCTCAGCTTGGGCAGAGAGGGAGGACACTCTGCCAATCGAGTCGTGCACGCCGACGGAGACGCCACGGGCAAGGCCATCAGCAATTGCCTGGCAGGCAAGGCGAGCCAACTGGACAACGTCAAACTGTTCGACGACTGCTTCTGTATCGATCTGCTGACCGATCCCCCCGAGGGCGGCCCGGGTGCCAACTGCGTGGGAGCGCTGACCATCCATCCACGCTACGGGCTGCAGATCATTCGTGCCAGAGCCACCATTCTCGCTGCCGGTGGGGCAGGCATGCTGTGGCGGGAGACCTCAAACCCGTCCAGCGCCACAGCCGACTCGATGGCCATGGCCTTCCGAGCCGGGGCTTCCATTTCCGACGCGGAGATGATGCAGTTCCATCCGACGGTGCTGTATATCGCCGGCGGTACCCGTTCGCTGATATCCGAAGCGGTCCGCGGGGAGGGAGCTTACTTGGTGGATCGCGATGGGGAGCGGTTTATGCCCGAGTACCACGAGATGGCGGAACTTGCCCCGCGGGACGTGGTCAGCAGGGCGATCATCGATCGAATGGCGAGGACCAATTCGACGCACGTTTTCCTGGATGTGCGGCATCTGGGAGGCGAGGCGTTTGCCGCGCGATTCCCGGGTATCGACCAGCAGTGCAGGCGGTTCGACATCGACCCGGGCACGGATCTGATTCCGGTTCATCCGGCAGCCCACTACATGATCGGTGGCGTGAAGGTGGATCGGAAAGGGCAGACACGCTTGAATGGGTTGTTCGCCTGCGGTGAAGCAGCCTGCACGGGCCTGCACGGCGCCAACCGACTCGCCAGCAACAGTCTGACCGAGGCGCTGGTGTACGGCAAGCGGACCGGCGCCGCTGCCGGTGAACTGCTCAACGGGGAAGATCGTATCCTGCCCGGGCAGATTGACTGGCAGAACGAGAAGTCGCGGCGAACGGAACTGGACCTCAACGACATCCGCAATTCGCTTCGATCGGTCATGTGGAGGAACGTGGGCATCAACCGGCGGGGAGAGCGACTGGATGAAACGCTGGAAATCGTGAATTTCTGGGGCCGGTACGTCCTGGACAAGGAGTTCTTCTCTCCCGACGGGTGGGAGGCGCAGAACATGCTGACCTCGGCGTATCTGATCACCGAATGCGCACTGCGGCGCACCGAGACGCGCGGGGTTCATTACCGGTCGGACTTCCCCAAGACCGATCCGGTCTGGGCCCGGCATCAAACCGTCCGCCGAACGCCGTACCAGCTCATTGTGGAATGAGCGACTGCAGGTTCCCAAGCGGGTCAGAAAGCAGTTGCGGCAGCAGGCCCAGCACGATGACAACCACCACCAGCAGGGTGATCGTCAGACGCATGAGCTGACCGGTTAGTCCCGCCACCGGCATGTGCCGTTCGGGTAACGAGTAGGCGGGCCGAATGACCGCTGTCTCCAACCAGTCGACCAACGCGGCGGCCGGTCCGACGCTCAGGATCGCCAACGTTGCTGCAGGGGTATACTGCCCGGCAGAGATCCCTGCCGACAGGGCACAGATCCGGACGAAGAACCCTGCCGTAACCGGCAGGCCGACCAGCGAGGCGGTGAAGAGCAACGCTGCCAATGTTATTCCGGGTTGGGCTCGGAACGCTCCCATCAACCCATCCATGCGCGCGGAAGAGAAGCCTGCCTGCCCGAGATAGGCAATGGACAGCAAGAGCCCGACCGCTGCCGCTGCCGAGCAGATCAACGTCCCAGTCACGGCCGAGACAGGCGCGAATCCGCCGGGATCTACCCCGGTTTGCCACAGGGCCGGGGCGACGAATGCGAGGAATCCCAGGTTGGTGACCCATAGAAAGAACGCGCTTCGCTTCGGGACGCGGCTGACCAGAGACGTGGCCGAGCCAAACAAGTAGACAAACACGCCCGCCCACGCCAGCAATGCCGTCGGCTCGAAGACCGATGGGAATACCGACAAAACGGGGGCCGCAGGCGTCTGAGTCTGGAGCAGGTGATTCACTGCCCATCGGTGGCTCCATTGCTCGCCGATCGGCTGCAACACTGCGGCCATTCCCAGTGTTAACGCAACGGCGGCGGGCAAGGCGATCAACAGAACGAGCGGGCCGGCCCACCAGGCTTTCCCGGACGGTCGGTTCTGCCGGACAGGCGGGATGATTGTGAATGTCACCCAGAGCAATCCGCCTGCGATGGTCAACACTGCAAAGGCAGCCATGCCGAAGGTGATGTTGCCGACCGTTTTGGAGTCGGAAGACACGGCGAGCCACTCCAGACCGAACAGAACAGGGGTTCCGAGCAGAAGCAGAATGGCCGTGGCGAACAAGCCATTGCTGATGCTGTTTCTGCCGGTAAGCCTGCTCAGCCAGTGGATCCGTATGGCGTGGATGCGGGAGCCGACAGCCGAGAGCGAAACGGTGGCCGCTGAAACCCATATAGTGCTCGCAAGGAAAATGGCCGACGCTCCCCCTAACGCTTCGGCTCCACGCCCAGAGACCGCCAGAAAGGACGCCCACACAGCCACACCCAAACCGGCTGAGACCAGGTGCCTGACGCGAACGGCGGTTGCTGCGCGCAGGACCGCGTGGAGTATCCCTATCAGACAGAAACCCGCCAGCAGAAGGCCCCAGCGCTCAAGCTGCTGCTGAAACATGGGCAGGGCCAACTGCAGTATCGCGTGGTATCCCACGGCCATGGTACCGATCAGCACCGCCAGTCCGGTTCCCGGTGTGGTGTCGCGGAAGCTGTCCCGAAGAGGGCGGTGGAATGGGAAAAGACCGGTGCGGGCCAACAGGGGGACCAGCAACGTCAGCAGCAGGCCGATCTGGCTGGCTGAACGGGGGCGAAGTGTCTGCAAATCCCCCAGAGCGAAGCTCAGTGTACCAAACTGGCGGCGATGAAGGTCCGCAAGCACCAGGATCCATGTCAAAATGAGCCCATCTGCCAGTAGGGTCAGGAACAGCAGCCGTTTCGAACTTGTCCTCCCAGGCGAGACGTCCTCCCGTGCCGCCAGCAGGAAAACGCACCAACTGGACGTGAACAGAAACGCCCACCACAGCAACGCATCGTGAGCCAGAACCGCACCCGAGAGCAATCCGAGCAGCACCAGTCGCAACAGAAGACTGCCCGCAGACCCGTGTCGCGCCGCGATGCTCGTGAGGCAGGAGCCGAGGGTAGCCAACGAAATCGCGAGTAGGGCAACGGCTGAGCCTGCCGTGAGACTAAATGCCACATCCAGCCCCAGACCCACGCGAACCCAAGGATGCACGAAGCTGAGTTCCATCCCCCCGGCGGCAAGTGCCGCTGCCACGACGGCAGCGATCAGGTGAATCCCGCTGCAAGTGAGGGTGACCGCGAATACCAGGCCGCTGCGCCTGCGGAAGAGATTACCAAGCGCCGCCCCGATCGGGGGCACCAGCAGCAGACCGGCGATCAGGATGTCGGCAGTTGGGTTGGTCATGGCCAGCTGCAGGCTACGACAGAACCCCTTTGGGTACAAGACCCTCCAGCGCAGATTCAGACGATGCGGAGAGAAAGAGAACAGGCCCGAAACCACACGGGCTTCGGGCCTGATGTTGAATCAGCCGCAGCAGCAACCGCTATCTTTCCATGGAGGACGCTCGGGAAGACAGGCGAGGAATTCGTCGATCACCTTCTGCTGATACTCACCGGCGAACCGGCCGGTGAAGAACCTCTCGGCTGCCTCTTCGTGGAACCGCTTCCACGAGTCGGCTTCGTGTCCGGGGTTGATCGGGTAGTAGAGGAACCCGTTGTCCTGGGCGGCCCGCATGTCGCCGGGCGCATCGCCGATCATCAGGACCTTCTCGGGCTCATATCTGCCGTTGGTGCAGTATTTCAGGTGCTCTTTTTTGGAGCCCTGTTCCTGGCCGCAGATTTTGCCGACGTACTGGGCAAGATCGTGCTCTTCCCACTCGCGCTGCAGCGCGTCATGCGGCGTGGACGAGCAGACGATCACATCGGCACGTTCGGAGACGTCCTGCAGGCTCTCCCGGACAAAGGGGAAGGGCGGGCAGTTGCGAACGATTTTCTCGACCGACTCGTTGACCGCGTCCGACCATTCCAGCGCCTTGTGCAGGATCGGATCGTCGGTCTCGGCGACCGTGGTCTGCAGCGTGGCACTGCTCAGCCGCGACTCCTCTTTCAGCCAGTTGCGAAGCGAGGTTATGTCCGGGCTCTTGTACCCGCGTTGGCGGACCTCGTCCCAGTCGTCCAGCATGTCGAACAGCAGTTCCTGCGCGATGAACCGGTTACAGCCGCGATGGACGGAGTACAGATTAATGAACTCGGCTGCCTCGCGAGCGAACCGCGACACCGGCTGAAGGTCCCAGACATTGACCGTGTTGGGGATGAAGCACTCCTTGTGCTTGATCTCCATGGTATCAAAAGCACACCCGTCGGAATCGACTCCGATAAAGAAGTCGTGCTCTTTCGGGAACTCCGTGAGCTCCTGTAGATGATTCATGCTCGCTCCATGATTGCGGATTGGCGATTGGCGATTGCGGATTGTGCGCTCCGGAACGTCAGGTCGCTTGGGCACGCCTCCTAGCCGTCTTGGCCGAGGCTGTCATAATTGCGACAAGTTCATCGGCCTCTGCCATCAGAGACGACAGCTGTTCGCTTCTAAGCAAGCCTGCTTCGCCGATCATCTCCAGCCAGAAAAGAGTCTCGTCGGCCTCTTCTTCGGCAATGCCGAGTTTGGCGGCGAATTCGGCCCGCGAACGGCCGCGGCAGGCGGCGCGATAGTTGGCTGCCACACTTGTAGCCGACCGGATAATCTGTCTGCTGATAGCATTGCCCGCGTGCGTTCGGGGCAACCTCTCAGCCATTTTTACTATTCGAATCGCAAACGCCTTCGTTCTGGCTTTTAGCTGTGTCGCATCCATCGCGCCCCCTCAATCTCAAATCCGCAATCGCAAATCCCAAATCCACTAGACGCCTGAATACGCCGCGAATCCGCCGTCGACGGGGACGACGATGCCTGTGACGAACCTGCTGCCCTCGCCCATCAGCCAGATCAGTGTGCCGACCAGCTCCTCCGGGCTGCCGTAGCGGGCCATCGGTGTGCCGTCGACGATCTGCTGGCCGCGGGGCGTCATGCTGCCGTCTTCGTTGGTCAGCAGGAATCGGTTCTGCTCGGTGAGGAAGAACCCCGGGGCGATCGCGTTGACGCGGATCTCGGGGCTGTGGTTCTGGGCCATGTACGTCGCCAGCCACTGGGTAAAGTTGCTGACGGCTGCCTTGGCGGCAGAGTAGGCGGCGATGCGGGTCAGCGGGGTAAAGGCGTTCATCGAGCTGATGTTGATGATGTTGCCCTTCTTCCGCTCAGCCATCGCTTTCCCGAAGACCATGCTCGGGACCATCGTGCCCATGCAGTTGAGGTTCATGACCCACTGGATCGCGTCGGTATCCAGATCGAAGAAGAAGCTCTCGGGCGGAACGCAGGTCGCTTCCTTCCTGTTCCCGCCGGCACCGTTGATCAGCACGTCCACCGGGCCGAGCTTCTCGACCGTCTCGTCGTGGGCCTTCTGGATGGAATCCTTCTCCAGCACGTTGCAGAAAACCGCCACCGCGGTCCCGCCGTCGGCGTTGATCTCGTCGGCCAGCTTCTGCCCGCCCTCGACATTGAAATCGAGGACCGCCACTTTCGCGCCCGCCTTCGCCAGCGCCTTGGCCATCTCTCCGCACAGCACTCCGGCTCCGCCGGTCACTGCAACTACCTGGTCCTTCACGTCAAAAAGTGAATTCAACTCACTCATTACTCTCTCCATTGATCGTCTTGTCAGTTATCTCGCCCGGCGGCCTCGCCGACCAGGCACTTGCTCTTGATGGTTGGTGTGTCTTAGTTCGGCACAAACGGGTCCACGTGCCGGCCGAGATGCTTGGCCAGTAGCTTGTAATGCGTCTCTTCGTCCTTCTCCAAAGCTGCGTACATCGGTTCCTTGAACCGCTTTCCGCCGTCGGCGGTGAGGACCGACCCGAACGTGCAGTGCAGCGCCTGGCGGGTGTCAAAGTCGTCGATCCGCTCCGCGAGTTTGTCGTCGGTGAACTCGGTAGACGGCGGGACTTTGCTCATGTCCGCGGAGACGTGGTAGGTCTTCTTGTCCTCGTCGTAATGCTCGCGGGCGAAGTCGTAAATCTGGCGGAACAGATCCGGATCGATATGCGCCAGTGCTCGCACCGCCTCCAGGTAACTCGTCCCTGCTGTCTTCAGGTGCACCACGCCTTCGGTCTGGTGGGCGACGATCGGGTAGATGCTGAACTTGTCCGATCCGCTGTGGATCGACATCTTGTACGGGCCGACCGTCCGCATCACCGCCACGTGCCGGGCGAAACTCTCGGTGAACTTCGGGATGTCGCCGATGTAGTCGACGCCTTTCTCGAACCGACCGATGAACCGCGGCGCCATGGAAACCCACTTCACGCCCAGACGCTTCAGTTCGTTGGCGAACAGGAAATGCTCTGCCGGAGTGGTGGGGCTGTCGGTTTCGTCGACGCTGACTTCCAGGACGTGGAGGACGACGAGGACGAGTAATCGAGC
>JBKHHU010000178.1:0-7128 GCA_046539045.1 Phycisphaerae bacterium | reverse complement strand
GGGCACGGGCACGCCGACCTCTTCGGACATCGCGATGACGATGAACGGTGACATGGGCATGGGTCCGGGAACGATCCGGATGCGCGTGCTCCACAGGCGACTTGGCCCGTGTTGAGCCGGCACGCGCACGCAAGGGAGGACGGAACGATGATGAGAGCGGGCCTTGCAGCCGCGGCGTGCGCGCTGCTCGCGGCATGCGGCGGAGCGAACGAGGAAGCCGGCGAGCCCGCTTCCGAAGCCGATGACGGGGGCGCGATCAGCTCCGAGGAGGTGCTCGAACGCGCCCGCGCGGGAACGGTGCGCCCGCTGCCCGGCCTCTATCGCTCCGAGGTCGAACTGGTCGATGACGATGGACCTGTGTGGCACGCTCGCACCGACAATAGCGGTGAGGCACACCTATACGCGGGTCTCTTCGGCGGAGACACGGAAGGCTCGCTGAAGGTCATCGCCCGCGATGCGAACGCCACCGCCGAGCGAAGCGACATCGAGCCCAACCAGAGCGAGCCGATCGGCCTCGAGCTCGACGAAAGCCAAGTGCCTCCGGCAGCCCTCGACCTGATGTTCGTGGTCGACACGACCGGCTCGATGGGCGGCCTCATCGAGGGGGCGAAGGCGAAGATCTGGGCGATTACCAACCAGATCGTGCTGGGCAAGCCGCGTCCGAGGGTACGGCTGGCGCTGGTGCCGTTCCGCGACAAGGGCGACGTCTACGTGACCCAGGTGTTCGACCTGACCGACAACGTCGACCAGGTATACGCCGACCTGATGAAGTTCAAGGCCGAGGGCGGCGGCGACGGCCCGGAGAACGTCAACCAGGGGCTGCAGGACGCGATCGAGAAGGTCAAGTGGACCGAGGGCAAGAAAGTCCTGCGGATCATCTACCTGGTGGGTGATGCCCCGCCGCACAATGAGTACACCGACGTGCCGACCTGGGAGAAGCTGTCCAAGAAGGCGATCGGAAAGGGAATCTACATCAATACCGTGCTTTGCGGGGCCAACGCCGAGACCATGAAAGTCTGGAAGGGCATCGCCTTGCGGGCCGAGGGCGAATTCATGCAGATCGGCCAAAGCGGCGACGTGCAGGTGATCGAAACGCCGTTCGACAAAGAACTTGCCGAACTCAACGGGAAACTGACCGAAACGGTCGTGGTCTACGGGACGCTGGACGGGCAGAAGCTTGCCGAACGCCAGAACGCCTCGGCGCGGGGGATGTCCAAGGAAGCCCCCTCCGCCGCGGCCGACCGGGCTGTCAACTGCCTCCTTACCGGCGGGGCGGGCAACGGCGACCTGGTCCAGGCGACCGGTGAAGGCAAGGTGAAGTTGGAGGACGTCAAGAAGGAGCACCTGCCGGTCGAGATGCAGAAAATGACCGTCAAAGAGCAGAAGACCTACCTTGCCAAACGTCAGAAGGAGCGGACTGAGATTCTGGAGAAGATCAAGACCCTCTCCCAGAAACGTACGGCCCACATCAAGAAGGTCCGCGAGGAACAGGCGAAGAAGGGCGAGGCAAAAGACGGCTTCGACGAGAAGGTGGTCGAGTCGCTCCGCAAACAGGCGGACAAGAACGGCATCAAGTACTAGTGTTCTGTCGCAGCTAATATGATGAGGTCTTTCGGGCTTTTTTGCCGATGGGAGAACCGGTGCGTGCGTTCATTGCCGACGGGAGCCATTGGCTGTGGAACTTGGCCGATCGACACTTTGGTTCGGCGGTGAAGATCGTGGACTTCTGGCACGTGTGTGAACACGTCGGAAAAAAGGAATTCGGCTACACGCCAAGCAAGCAATTCCACTCATCGCCGCGCCTGAGGGAGAACCTCCTCCAGGCCGGGAAACTCCACCTGCTCGTCCATCCACTCGTAGACCAGTACGGCAATATCCAGTCGGGACAGGGTTCGCCGCATCTCGTTGTTGGGCTGGCGGGGAAGGACAAAGATGCGCTGTGGGAGCGGGTCGAGCGCCGCGCCATGCAGCATTAGTTGGCCGATCCCCCTGGTATAGGCTCTTTGTGGAGAGGTCGGTCTTTACTTCGAACAGATGCGTCACCTCGTCGCCGGTCAGGATGCCCCTCGGGCTCTGCTGACAGGCCGCTTGTCAGTGGTCCTCGCCCATGTCGTCCAGGAACTCGCTGGGAGGATCGACACTGGGGACCAACAGGTGGTCCCGGGGCGGCGAACAGGCAGAGGGGCTACAGCAGAGCGGCGGGATTGAGGCTGAAGTGCTCGGCAAGAGTGCGGATGTGCGCCTTGCTCAAATCACGCTCGCCAGTGAGGATGCGATGCCCAAGGCTCCGGTCGCCCAGCAGTCGGCCCAGGTCCGACTCGCTCATGCCGTGTTCGTCCATCAGCGAATGAAGTAGCTCCACCGGCGTCAGACCCTCCGCAGCCAGGGCGTGATGCCTGGCCTCGTACTTCTCCACGAACGTGGCGACCGCCTCGAAGTAGTCCTCTTGGTCCGCGTTCATCTCGAAGCCCGCCATCGCGTCCAGGACGCCCAGTGCGTTGCGGTAATCCACCTCGTCGTGTAGCGGCCGCGGCATGAACAGGCCCACCAGTTCCGCATAAGTCTCCGGGATGTCGTCGTGGGTCCATGTGTTGGTCTTCATAGCCGCTCCTTCCACGCGTTGCGGTCGTATTCCTTGTGCGTAAGGACCATCAGCGTGTAGACGATTTGCGAGTTGTAATGCACGGCCGCGATTAGCCGGTAACGGTTGCGGGCGATGTTGAACACCGCCACGGTCCGTCCGCTGGCCACCGCTACCTGATCGGCGCTGGGGAAGGTCTTCCGCACCTCGATGAAGTTCCGCCACTCGGCCGCCTTGGTCTGCTGCACCCAAGTCCGCAACGACGCCTCGGCCTCGCGATGGGCCTTCCAGAACGCCTTCAACATGCTCGTCTTGATGATTCGCATCCATAAACCATTGTCGGCTATCGTTGACAGAATGTCAACAGGCGGGCAGGGATTTTTCGGGCGATTCCTGGCAGGTGAGTTGCAACGGGGCGTCCGAACGGGAACGGAACCAAGCGGCGGGGACCGGCGGTTCGCCGGGAGGGCGAATCGTGGCGTCGCGTTCGCCCCGTTGGTCTTCAGCAGCGGTCATACGTGTCCTGCATTGGCCTGCTCCCCAAAACTTGATCCATCTGTTATGAGAGTCTCTAGTGCCGGTATCGGCGAGGAGATTCTTGAAGCGCGGCCTACTCCGGCGGCAACCTCGACCGCCCGGCACTGAAGACACTGCTTGCCGACAGTCAGGACGGGCAAATCGACTGCGTCGTGGTCCACAAGGTTGACCGCTTGAGCCGGTCGCTGCTGGATTTCGTCAAGCTGATCCACCTGTTCGACGAGCACGGCGTCAGTTTCGTCTCGGTAGCGGGTCCGCATTCGAATCCCAAGTCGCCCCAGGCCTTTGCCTGGGGGTCCCTAAAAATGAGTCCGTAACGGGGAAAAACGCAATAAATCTCCCGGCTCCCCGACCTGCGTTCGAGCCCCGTCAATGCGGATTGCAGCCATACTGTTGCCGCAAACTGTAAAAGGTGTACTTGGCACCGGTTGCAACACGCAAAATCGCTGCTACTGTGTTCGGCCGCTCGCTCCAGCAAGGCTATTGGCCCCGCGGATTACTCAGGCCGACCGACAGAGTACTAAGGTAAAGGCCGTACACTCAGCATGCATGGAACATCTTACTCTTTCGTTTTCAAATGGTTAAGGCGACATCTGCTGCGGAATTGCGACTTGACGGTTTTTAGTCCCTATGGTAAGTTTCTCGCAGTCAGGACAGCGGCAGCAACGGAGAGGCTGCCGAATCAAAGAAGGTGATAGCGGTGTTCTGACCACAAGGGAATAGACAGCGATGGAGGGTCCGCCTTGACCCAGTCTGTATGAATCGGAGGATTTCTGAGGCGGCCCACACCGCATACGCTTGCCAGAAACGGCATAGGAAAGAAGCGAGCCCGTGTACTGAACCTGACCGGCTGACACGGGCCCGCGGGAAGCAGAGGGAAGAGCTTATGGTCCTTCATCTGCCTCACCTCATAGTATTGGGGCAAACGGGGCAGGGGTCAAGATTGACGGCTCTTTTTTGATTAATTCCCTCTGAATGAGTGCAAGGATCCGGTGCGCCAGCACGGTCGCACGCGCCCTTGCACGAGAAACCGTACCGCGTCGGGTACTCGACGGGGACGGAGTCCGCGCCGCTCGCTCCAGATCGCTGCGGAACCCCACGGGGACGGAGTGTGCGCCCCCCGGTGGTAAGACTCGCCGTTATGCGTGACCGCTCCATGACCAGAATGCACACCATCCCCGAGACCACCGCCCCCTGGGTCAACTCGCTGAGCGACCTGGACGGCACGTGGTGGGTCGGACATACCCGAAGCCGGTTCGAGAAGGCCTTCGCTGCCGACTGCCGTGCGCGGCAGATCGGCTACTTCCTGCCGCTTATCGAACAGGTCCGCCGCTACGGCAAGAAGAAAAAACGCGTCATGGTCCCGGTATTCCCGGGATACGTGTTCTTCTGCGGCTCGGACGTCGACCGGTACGAGGCCATGACGACCAACCGCCTCTGCCAGACCATTGACGTGCCCGATCAGCCCGGTCTGATCCATCAACTGATCCAGATCGAACAGGCCCTCAGCACCGGGGTGGAACTCGATCCCTACCCGCACGCTGCCGTCGGGAAGCGATGCCGCGTGCGGTCCGGCCCGTTTCGCGGCCTGGAGGGGGTGGTGGTTCAGCGAAACGACGCAATCCGGTTGGTCCTGCAGGTGGACATGCTCGGGCAGGGCGCCTCGCTTGAGGTCGACGCAAGCCTGCTCGAACCGGCGGAATAACAAAAAGACTTACCCTACGGGCTGGGCCGATGAGGTCCGCCCTCGTCGCCGTCCGCCAGATGGAAGACCAACCGGCGGTTCGGCAGCGCACATTTTAACGAGCCGGACTCAGGTAAAGATCGTCCGCTCCGCAGGGGGATACATCATCACAAGGCAAGAGAGGAAGACGCAGCCATGAGAACATCAAAAGCCAGCCTGGCATTGACAGCAGCACTGCTGGTGCTTTCCACAACAGTGGGGACCGGCTTTGCGGTAAGTCAGTTCAGCCTGGAGCAGGACATAAACGGCGACCAGTCCTACGTTTGGGCCCACGACAGCACCGTCAGGGCTTTCCAGTCGGCCGGCAGTTCATTAGCCGACTTCTACAACTATAAAGGCATTTCCGGATACGACTTTGTGGGCGAAAGCGGCGTGCTGGCCAATGGGGACCTGCTCGGGCCAAGTTACTCGCACCTGTTTCTCGTGCAGGCCGGAAATCAGCTTGGTCTCTTCGTGGTTCACGGAAAAGGCACCGGCGGGAACGACTACAACGACCTGCGAACCGCGAGCATGACCCTGACCTTCGATGGCGGATTCACGCTGTGTGTGGAAGACAACGAGAACGGCAACGTCAATGGTTACGGGGATACCTACACCGAAGACAATGATTCGTTCCCGCCCACTCTCCAGGCCTCCTGGCAGTGGGACGGAGACTGGACCGACGGTGCCGCCATCCAGTGGGATGCAGACCAGGGCGAAGCGACTGTACAGTTCGACAGCTACGATGCAGGCTTCATCGGCAACTGGGTCTTCCTGCAGCCGGGCGAAAACGGCGGCACGGAAGCGGTAGATCTGTCCTTGGCTACGGGCGCCCCGGTTCGCTTGACCGCACTGGCGACCACGCCCGCCTCGGTTCCCCTTCCCGCCGCCGCCTGGCCGGTCGTCGGGATGCTGGCCGTCTTCGCCGCCCGCAAGTGGAAGGCCAACCGCCGGGTGCAGCAGGAGGTGCTCCGATGATCCGCCTCAGACGCCTCGCAATCACAGTGATGGTCGTGGCGATGGCCGTGTCCGCGGCCTCGGCCGCCCGTCAGTACAAAATCGAGCAGGATACCGGCGACGGTTTCGATTATGCCGGGAACGCAACGGCCTTCACCACAAACGGGACCCTCAGCGAGTTCTACGGGTACAAGATGGATGGGCCGGACAACTATGGTTTCACGGGGCCTGTGCCCCTGACCGCGAGACAGTCGCATCTCTTCCTCGTGCAGGCCAGCGACGGCCTCGGGCTCTTCGTTGTGCACAACATGCAGGGCGCAGGTGGCTCCGGCGAAGCCGAGATGCTGTTGGAATTCAGTGACAACGACACGTGGGTTGCCCAGGAGGACGACTGGGACGCCCACAATTGGGACGAGTACGACCCCGACTCGGGCGATGGGATCATCGCCGAAGGCGGAACCATCAAAGCCCAATGGCGATGGTCCAACAAGACAGACGGCGTGGCAGTGGGGGTTGACAACCCGGAGCATGGCGATCAGATCCTGGTGCAGTTCGCGGACCTCAGCGGCGTCAATGCCGACTGGGACAACGGCTATCAGGCCCACAGCGGCTTGGACGGCTGGGTCGTGCAGAATGGCGATTCGTCAGGCTCATCGATAGCCCTGATGAGCCTTGATGGCCCCGTTCGCCTCACCCTCGTGCCGTTGCCTGCCGCCGCCTGGCCGGCGATCGGGATGCTGGGCGTCTTCGCCGTCGGCAAGTATCGCAGCCGCCGCAAGGCGACAGGAAACTGAGAAGGCAGTACACGCCCCAAGTCGACCAAGGCTCACATGAGGGCCGAGCTCGACTCTCAAGCTGAGTCAATACATGCACGCGTATTAAAGTGATCAATTGAACCGGCAACGCCATCAGAGTGCGTTGTCATCGCCAAACTGAGGTAAAAGGAAGACAAGATGAACAAACCAATGACACTAGCATGCCTTCTGGCAATGACTACTGCCGCCATGGCAGAAACCACCTTCGATCAGGATGTGAGCCCAAACGTTATCTTTGGTTCTGGCAATGCCAACGGCGGATTCACAGTCGATCGAGATAACGGCATTGAGTTGGCCCTTCGAGGCAAGCTTCGACATGATGCCACCGGAGAGCCCCAGAATAGGTGGAACAGCAATGGAGATGGGACCTACACATTTCGCGCAGGAGTAGCACCTGGGCAAAGCTTCCCCACCGCAGAGTGGTCCTTCGAATGGTCTGTGAATACAAACTATGATGACAGTACTTCCTATGATCTGTCGGATCTATCCTATTTACTCTTGATCGATACAGATCC
>JBKHHU010000177.1:0-7140 GCA_046539045.1 Phycisphaerae bacterium | reverse complement strand
GACTATGATCGCGAAAAACTCTACCGATCGGGAGGCCCGGCTTTCATAGTTTCTCCGTGGTTCTACCACAGTCCCCCGTTCAGCTTATTCCGTCTCTGCCAGTCTGACCGCGACCCAGAACGTCGTCTCTTTCTGCCTCTTCCCGTCTTTGCTGAGCGTCATTGCCTCGCCGGCCCCGATGGTGCCGACCAGCATGCCGTCCGGCTTGACGGTATAGGTGCCCGGGGTGACGCCGCCTTTCTTCGCGGTGGTTACGATCGTCCCGCGGACCTTCTCCTGCTCGAAATTCAACTCCGCCGAGAGGATCTTGCCCGTCAGGTCCGAGTGGTTGTTCCAAAGGTGCCCTTCGACGAACTTGCCGTCCTTGAAGCTCATCGACAGGAACCCCCGGCCGAACGTGCCGTTCTCGACCTTCAGGGTCACCTTCTCGATGTTCTTCAGGTCCGGCTTGTCACGGAGTGCTCCGAGAACCTTCCCGCCGACCTTTCGATCGCCGAAGGTTCCCTTTGCAGTCCCGCGGACCTCGCCGTGGGTGTTGGTCGCCTCGAGGGCGTAGCTGCATTTGACCGGCTTGTGGTCCTTGGGAATCCACGGGTCCGGCACGATGCCTACACCCACCCGGCCGGTCAGTTTGTCGCCCTTCAACTCCAGGTCGGACACGCCCACGGTATGGATCGAGTTGTTCCAGTTCGGGCTGGTGGCGAAGGCGTGAAGCACCTTCCCATTGCGGGTGGTCATGTACACGTCGAGGAACTTCCCGCTGGGGAGCGTGTCGTTGAGCGTCAGCTTCCACAGCGAGTTCTTCGGCTCGGCGGAGATCGTCTCTGCCGTGCCGTGGAACTGCCCCGGAGCGTACTCTTTCCCATCCTGCACGGTGGCGATCGACCCGGCGACGTGCCCGCCGATGACCTGTCCGTCCAGCGTCCAGACATACTCGCGTCGCGGGTTGTTCTCGCTCTGCGGGTCGATGCGGGCCTTGAGCGTGCCGGTCAGCCGCCCGTTGACGATCTTGAGCGACTGGTCGCCCACCCGCGGGGTCATGTTTACGTCGGTGATGCTCCCGGGCGGGATGATGCGGGCCCCGATGACTTTCCCGTCCTTTGCGGTCATCTCCAGCCCGAGTCGCTGGCTGCGGAAGCCTTTGGCGGTGCGGTTGACCGTCTTCTCGCAGGAGAGCTTGATCCGGCGGATCTGCCCGGGCTCGGCCGGCGTCACGGCCCTGCCGGTGAGTTTGCCCTTGGTCTTCTCGTCGCCGAAAGTCGCCTCGTAGCTGCCGGCAAGATCTCCGCCGGTTCGGCGGCTGGATAGTGTCAGGTCCACTGTCAGGGGCTTGCCGCCGCGCGGGACGTATCCGTCGAACGGGATCAGCAGAGTCACCTTGCCCGACAGGCCCTTGTCGAGTGTCACGTCGGATTTCACCACCTGGTGGCGCATGCGGTTGTAGCGCCGGGCAAAGCCGAACCCCTCAACCACCTTGCCTTCGTCCAGCCGCAGGCAGAGCGTAATATCCCTGCCGCTGCCCAACGCATCCTGGCACTCCAGAACGTAGTCGGTCGGACCGGCTGCCAGGGCCCCGACGCTCAGGCCAAGGATCAGCAGCACGCCGAGTCGGACAAAGAGAGTAGCTCGCATCATCGGTGTCTCCGGAAGAGAAGAAAGGTCGTAGTTACCACTTCTTACAACCCTCCGGAGACACCGTGGTATCGAGAGGAACCTATTTCTCGATGATGCTGAACTTTTTGACGATGACCGGTTCGGGCCCGGAGTAGAATTTCAGCTCGAATTCGCCCGGCCCGGCCTTTTCGGCCAGTTCCTTCGGACTGAACACGAAACCCCGGTCCCGGCGGCCCCTGGTCCACGTGAAGGTTTCCTCGGCGAGGATCTCACGCTGGTCCTTCTTGACGATCGCCAGGCGGAACCGGTTGCGGTCGCAGGCGACCGGCAGGGTCACCACGGCGAACATTTGTTCTGTCGCCGGCGAGAAGGTGTCCTCTTCGACCCACTGGTTGTCGTACTTCTCGGTGGCCGTGATCAGCGCGTCTTTGGTGTTGATCTTCACCTGTTTGCGGACGACCGCGAACTCTTCCATCAGCTTCTGAACCGCATCTTCGGAGGCTGCGGCAAGGCAGCCGTGCGGATCGAGATTTGGCGGAGATCCCTCGGAAATGTGCTGTCCGGTGACGGGCTGGTTGACCGCGTGGATGAGCGTCCCGTCGGTACCGATCAGCCGGGCGGTGGCGGCGACGTTCGCCTCGTTGCGGGTGGTGTGCTTCTTGAGATAATTGGTGATCCTGCCCTTGGGATCGTAGATGGGCACGTCCTTCGTCTCGGTCTTGGAAGTCGAGGTGTAGTTCGTGATCGACCCGGTCAGAAGCGCGTCGGCCTTGCCGAGTTTCTGCAGCTTCTTTGCCGCTTCGTTGGCGTCGCCACCGGTCATGAAGGACTGTCGGTCGGCTTCTTCCAGCAGGGCCCCGATATCCCGCATCGAATAGACGGTGTAGGTCCCGTTGGCCATCATCGCCGTGGCCAGTTGCTCCGAGAGCATCTTCCCGCTGTCCTCGGCGTAGGAGGGGCTGTCGAAGGGGCGCACCAGCACGCGCATGCCCTTCATGTCCTCGTTGTAGAACGCGGGATACTGGGTGATCCAGATCTTCTTGCTGCAGCCGCCAAGAACTCCCAACAGCATCAAAGACAGCGTAACCAGCCAAACAGATCGAAGTGACATGCGCTTCTCCTTGTGAGCGAATTCATCAATTGAGTGCAGGCGAGCAGCCGGTCGACCCTCGCCGGGTATCCGCGCCGACTACAGCTTTACGTCGATCAGCGAGCGGATTTTACCTTAATTGAAGGTCGGGTGGGAAGTGCCTCCGGCGAAAGAAATCAAAGGCCGGTGATGCCCTTGTAGATCAGGTCTGCCGCAGCCAGCGTGAGCAGCACGTACACGATGACGTTGAACTGCTTCCGGCCGACCTTCCGATGCAGAAAAACCCCCAGCAACGTCCCAGCCACCACCGCAGGGAATAACATCAAACCGGCAGACAGCGTGCCCGTATTGATCCTGCCCAGCGCCACGTACACCGGCACCTTCATGAGGTTCACCAGCCAGAAGGTGAACACCGTGGTCGCCACGTACTGCCCCTTGGTCATCTGCTGCGGGAGCATGTACATCGCCACCACCGGCCCGGCAGAGTGGGCCAGCGAGGAGGTGAACCCCGCTACCGTCCCGACGGCAGAGCCCTGCCACCAGACGGGCTTGAACGGGAGCGGTTTGCTCCGCAGCGCCCGGATCGCCTGCAGGATGACAAACAGCAGGGCGATCAGCCCGATGCCGAGTTTCAGCGCCGCGTCGGCGAGGTCCTGTCCGCCCTCGGTCTCGAGCTGCTCCATCCCCCACATCGCGGTGAACCCGAGGATGATCCCGGTCACCGCGCCGGGCAGCAGGATGGAGGCAGAGCGGGTGTTCCACTTCCTCCACCATTTGAACACGGCTACGAAGTCGCACGTGATCAGAAGCGGAAGCATGATCCCGATGGCAAGCGGGGAGTCGCCCCCGCAGGCGTAGATCATCACCGGCACCGCCAGCAGCCCGATGCTCCCGCCGAAGCCCGCCTTGGCGATGCTGAACAACATCGCCGCAATCGCACCGAGAGCCAGGAACAGCGTCAGGTTGGACAGCTCTGCCGGAAGAACCGACGCACATGAGTGGAACACGAAAGCGACCTCTACCTGGACCTGAAGAAACGAAACGCCTTGTGGCGTCACTATATCCGACCCGACGCGGCGGGCAAGAGCCCTCTTGTTTTTCTGGCGGGAGCACCAGAGAGCAAATATAATCGAACCTCGGCAGCGTAATCCAAGGAGATGGAGCATGCATACAGTCAAATGCCCCGAATGCGGACGATACCTGACGGTTCCCAAACCGGTTACGGATGCCAGACTCCGCTGCCGACGATGCAATGCTGTCTTTGTCGGAAGCTCCAGCGAAACGTCCGGCCCCGCAGGCGAAGCCCAGGACAAGCAGCCGCCAGACGACCCGGCCGCTGCCCTGGCCGGCGCCGTCGAGCAGAGCCGATCCGGCAAGCCGGCCGGTCCCGGCGGTCCGGGTTCGCCCCAGCCGCACCCGCCCCGACCGACTGCCGCGACCGGTCAGCCCCAACCGGGCCAACCCCAGCCGGGGGCGGATCAACCGGCGCGCCCGGCACGCAAGAAGAACAGTTCGCTGGCGACAGTGATCATCATTGCCGTGCTGCTCCCGCTGACTATCGTTCTGGCCTTCTTCGTCGCCTGGCTTGTCTGGAACCCGCCGACGGTCGTCCAGGACGGGCACACCGGAGAGATACTCTACAGCGGCAGGGATGAAGAGCAGATCGCCCGGGCCCGGGAGGAACTCGACCGTCGCAAGGAAGCTGCCCGGCAGACGGCGACGCCCGAACAGCAGCCCGAGGCGCCCCGCAGACGCCCGGAGCGGCGGGCTCCGGCTGAAAACACGGAACAGAACCGACCGGAAAAGCCGAAGGGCATCACCATTCCCGACGGCGATTCGAATGTTGTCATCCAACTGGACCCCCGCCCGCTCGGCGACGACATGACCGTGACGGCGGGCACCTACACAGCCAAGCTCATCAATAGCTACGATGTCCCGTTGCGGCGCGTAACCGTCGCGCTTTACATCACGGACAATCAGGGGCGTGTCCGGCCGCCGTTCAAACGCACCGTGGAGTACGTGCCGGCAGACGGCAGTCTTCCTGTGTCCATCAGCTTTGAGGGTATCAATCGTGACGACATCGGCTCGGTGCAGGCGGTCGCGGTGGAGGATTCTGTCGAGAAAGCCGATACCAATGTAGTGGCCCTGGAGGTCGACCGGTACAACCGGAAGATCGATGAACGTCAGCGCACCGTCGAACTGAGCGGGACGGTCGAAAACTACCTCGACAAGCGAATCGAGGACGTGAAGGTCATCTGTACTTTCTATGATGATGAAGGGAAAGTGCTTGGGACCGGAGTGGGCGGGCTGAAGTACGAAAAGACGGTCGCTCCCGACCGGGCTGAGACCTTCGAACTGTCATGGAACTACAGTTCCGCCGGGGTCATCAGCCACAGGCTGATTGCCCGGACGGTCGTGCGAGTGTGGGCCAAAACCTATTGACCGGACAGGGCGTTCGGCAATGACCCCCGGCAGAAGATTCTGGAAGTAACGAGCCGCGAATGCTGATCCCGATACGTACCGATTACCGGATGACCACCAGGCCGTGGGTGAATTACGCCTTCGTGGCCGCCAATATTCTCCTGTTCGTGCTCGGATACCCCGAGAGGGGCGGACAGGGGCAGATCGTCTCGCAATACCTGCTCAAACCGGATCAGCCGGAGCTGTTCCATTTCTTCAGCTCCATGTTCCTGCACGGTGGCTGGTCGCACCTGCTGGGCAACATGGTCTTCCTGTGGGTGTTCGGCAACGCGCTGAATGATCGGTTCGGACACCTCGGATACCTGGCGTTTTACCTTGCCGGTGGACTGGTAGCGGGAATCGGCTACATCATGCTGGGCGGGGACCGCCCGGTGCTGGGTGCCTCCGGAGCCATCGCCTCGGTGACCGGGGCGTATCTGGTGCTGTTCCCGCGGACGCGGGTGACGCTGCTGGTGTGGTTCTGGATTATCTACACCTTCGAGATCTCCAGCCTCCTGTTCCTGCTGTTCCAGTTCGCTTTCGATGCGTTCATGACCCTGGTGGTTCTGCAGCAGGCCGGCGGTGGCGGGGTGGCGTACTCGGCTCACCTTGCCGGATCGGTATTCGGAATCGCTACCGCCTCGATCATGCTTGCGCTGCGCCTGCTCCCGCGCGACCAGTTCGACCTGCTGAACCTCGTGCATTCCCATCGTCGCCGGTCGAAGTTCCGGCGGATGGTCGCTCAAGGGTATCAGCCGTTCAACAACAGTGGGTTCAACGTAGGCAGCGAAGGCTGGAGCCCTCCGCAGAAGCCGGCTTCCGAGCCCGAAGCCCGCGAAGCCCAGCTGCGGAGAGAAATTTCCCAGGCCTGCGCCAGGCACGACGTCAACGCCGCGGCAGTGCGGTACCTGGAGTTGATCCAGATCGCCGATGACGTGGTGCTGAGCCTTCAGAACCAGCTGGATGTGGCCAATCAACTGATGGCGTCGGAGCAATACCCCGCCGCGGCCGACGCGTACGAACGTCTGGTACGCAACTACCCCAAGTACGAGTACCTCGGCGATATCTATCTCATCCTAGGCATCATCTATTCCCGGTATCTTCACCAGTACAAGCGCGCCCGCACCTGTCTGGAGCAGGCTGCCGAGAAGCTCGACGACGAGAACAAGATCCGGATGGCCCAGGAAGAGATAAAGGCGGTGCAGGGGAAGAAACGCTGATCGGCTCGTCCTGATTGCATCGTAACGCTCTGTCCCTTTGCCCGCGGAGGCATCGTGCTCATCGCCCAGGCACAGACAACTTCAGCGCCCGCGTCTCCGTTGCTGCGGGGGTTCTTCCACCGCCTCGCCGAGGGGCAGCTGCTGACCCAGCCGGAGTTCATCGACTACCTGACCAATATCCAGGTGCTCGAGGCATCGCTGCTGGTCATTTGCGGGCTGGTGTACATGCTCTACGGGTGGAAGGTGCTCCGCGTGCTGATCATCATCAACGCCGCGGCGCTGGGAGTGCTTCTGGGCTCGCAACTGGGAGCTCATATCGACCCGTCCAGGGGGCCGCTGTGGGGCGCAGTGGCTGGAGGGCTGCTGCTGGCTGTGCTGGTCTGGCCGCTGATGAAGTACGCCATCGGCATCATGGGCGGCCTGATCGGAGGGCTCGCCGGGTACTGGTTGTGGGGCTATTTCGTCAGCGCCATCGGGCAACCGGAGTGGGAGCCGTATGCCTGGGCCGGCTCGCTGGCAGGGCTGTTGCTTCTGGGGATTCTCAGCTTCTTCCTGCTGCGGCTGGTCGTCATGATCTTCACCTCTCTGCAGGGGTCGGCGATGGTGGTCTCGGGTCTTCTGGGCCTGTTGATGAAGAGCGAGGCGGCCCGCAGTTCCGTCCACGAATCGCTGGTGGGCAGCATGCATCTGATCCCCATCCTGATCGGCATCCCGACATTGATCGGATTCGGCGTGCAGCTGGCCGGCTCGCGCCTC
>JBKHHU010000035.1:0-23135 GCA_046539045.1 Phycisphaerae bacterium | reverse complement strand
AGACCTTTGCGGCTCGTCTTGGCGTCTGTGAAAGCCCCTTCGGCATGGCCGAACAGTTCACTTTCCAACAGCGTTGCCGGCAGCGCTGCGCAGTTGATCGGCACGAAGCGCCCCGTGCGACCGCTGTGGCGATGCAACGCCCGGGCTACCAACTCCTTGCCCGTACCCGATTCGCCGGAGACCACGACCGGCACCGGCTCCCGGGCAATTCGGGAGATCTGCTCGAACAGATGTTCCATACAACGACTGCGGCCGATGAACTCTCCGAAGTCACCGGCGCGGCCTTTGCCCTCCTTGAGGAACCGGACCTGTTCCTGAAGGGAGCGGTGCTTCAACGCCCGCTCAATGACCAGCGCCAGCATATCTCGCTCGATGGGCTTGGTGACGAAATCGTAGGCCCCGGCCCGGATCGCCTTGACGGCAGTATCCAGGCTGCCGAAGGCGGTGATCACGATGACCGGCACGTCAGGTCGATTCTTTGCCAGGCGGTGGCAGAACTCGATACCATCCAGCCCGGGCATCTTCAGGTCGGTCACTACGGTATCGAATGGCTCAGCCATGAACTGCGCAAACGCATCTTCTGCTTGGGTGTGCCACTGCACGCTGTGACCTCGCCCAGCGAGGTCATCGCGGAGCATCTCGCACATGCTTCGGTCATCGTCGACGATGAGAAGGCGTCCGGTCATTACAGATCCTCCTGAGGGAGATAGACCACAAAGCGACTGCCTTCTCCCAAGCGGCTGAATACCTCGATCCAGCCCCCGTGCTCACGGACGATGCCGTAGGTGATCGACAAACCCAACCCCGTCCCTTCACCTACATCCTTGGTTGTGAAGAAGGGATCGAAGACGTTGGGCAGGTTCTCAGCTGCAATTCCCTCGCCCTGATCTTCGACCGTGATCTGAAGGAAACGGTCGCTGGAAACAGTAACACCGGTTGGCGCGGCCGCATTATCGACCGCCTCGACCGAAACGACCGCCTCGCCACCCTCGGGCATGGCTTGTAGAGCATTCTCAATGAGATTCGTCATGACCTGCTGCATCTGCACCGGGTCCATCTTTGCAATCAGCGATGTGCCCGGTTGTGCCGTCTGGACCCGCATTTTTCCTCGGTAACCCAAGCAATCAACGAGTTCGACCGCCTGGCGGACGACCTCCTCACCGCTGACCTTGACACGCTCTGGCGGGCGTTGCCGGGCGAAATCCAGCAAATGTCGGATGATCTGCGTCATGCGGTCCGCCTGCGACTTGATGGTGACTGCGTTGGTCTGGATGTCCTGCGAGCCGAGCGGGATGGTTCCGTCGGAGATCATGTCCGCCCGGCCGCTGATCACATTCAGCGGCGTTCCCAATTCATGCGCGATTCCAGATGCGAGCCGGCCGATCGTCGTGAGCCGATCCATGTGCCGCATCTGCTCCATGGCGGCGATCCGCTTCTGCGTCTCTGCTTGCTCCCGCTCCCGTGCCGCGACCAGCCTCGCACACATGTCATTCAGGCCGTCCGCCAGGGCCGAGAGTTCGTCGCGCCCGCCAAGTTTCAGTCGCTTCCCGAGTTGACCGTCGCCAATCTCGTTGACCCGCTCACGCAGACGGCTCAACGGGCGTCCGATGACGAACATGCCCAACAGAATCACCGCTGCCCCGCTGCCAACGACGACGGCGCCCCCAGCAGCAAACTCACGAACAAGGGCATGTCGAACGTATCGACTCCGGTCGGCAAGCGGCTCGGCCAGTTGAATCGCTCCGTCTGCCTCGGGAACGTCTATCGGCAGAAAGAAGTACTGGACCTCTCCCTCCTCGCCGCGGTGTCGACGCAGTGAAACCGTCTCGCCTTCGGCCAGTTTCGACAGGGAATTGCGGTCGAGGCGGGCGTTCAGTCCGTCCGACCCGTCAAACGGCACCCAGGACATGTGCATCGGATGGCGTCCCACGTTCATCGCCTCGATCATGCTGAGCGCGCGCTCGCGCCCGTTCGCTATCCAGGCGCTGCGAACGGAGGTGCGCAGAATCCGCCCGAACAGACGAGCGTCGCGCTCGATGGCCTCGTCGAGACGGGCGGTTTCCCGCCGCACCGTCAGAAAGCCTTCCACGGTGCGGATCGCCGCGAGCACAATGACGATGGCCAGGATGAATTTCAATGCTACTCTCATCGCGTAACTCCTGCTATCGTTGAGCTCGCTACACACTAACGGAGATGCCGCAGACATACAAAGGATCCCTGCCGCAAACCGCCTGAAGCCGTTTCGCAGCCTTGCAGCAGGTAGTTCTGCTCCATCACCCGTATCACCGGCAGGCAACACGCCTCTCCAAGCAGCCGTTCAGGGTTTGCCGTTCCAAGTCCATTCACAGGAATAGAATAAGACTGTTCCTGAAGTCCATACGCGCGCTGCCTTGTCCAACCCGGAGAAGACGATGACCGATCGCGACAGACAATCTCATTGGCATGATTTGGAGGCGGATCAAACACTGGATCGGCTTGACACCTCAGGAGACGGGCTGACGGAGGACCAAGCCGCCCAGCGTCTCCAGGAGGCCGGGCCTAACACGCTGGAGGCCGAGGAAGGCGTCAGTCCGTGGCGGCTGTTCATTCGCCAGGTCCACAGTCCGTTGATCTATCTGCTCCTGGCGGCAGCCGTGGTTTCGCTCGTGGCGGGCAAGACCATCGATGCCGGTGTCGTCGTCGGAGTTGTGGTACTCAACACGATCCTCGGATTCGTGCAGGAGTGGCGGGCGGAGGGTGCGTTGGCGGCCCTGTGGGGGATGGCTGCTCCGCACGCCCGGGTGCTTCGCGACGGACAGGAGCAGGACATCGAGGCCCACGACGTGGTGCCGGGCGATGTGCTGGTACTGGAAACCGGCGACCGGGTGGCCGCGGACGCGAGACTGCTTTCCGGCGACGATCTTCACGCCGATGAGTCGGCGCTGACGGGTGAATCCGAACCGGTAGCCAAGGAGCCGGGGCAGGTGGAGGCCGATGCGCCCGTCGGCGACCGCAGCAACATGGTCTGGATGTCCACGAGCATCACCGGCGGTCGGGGTCGGGCCGTGGTCGTCGAGACGGGCATGCAGACGGAGATGGGCGAGATCGCCGGGGAAGTCCGTGCTACAGGACGTGAGGGCACCCCGCTTCAGAAGCGGATGCACAAGTTGGGAATCATCCTGGGCGTGGTGGGGATCGTGCTGGCCGGTGTGGTCTTTGGCCTGGGATTGCTGCGAGGCTATGAGACGCTGGAAATGCTGCTGTTCGCGGTGGCGGTGGCCGTCTCGGCCATCCCGGAAGGTCTGCCCGCGGTCATCACGGTGACGCTGGCGTTGGGCGTTCGCCGCATGGCCGACCGCCACGCCATCATCCGCCGCCTGCCGGCCGTTGAAACCCTGGGCTCCACTACCGTGATCTGCTCGGACAAGACCGGCACAATCACCGAAAACCAGATGACCGTGCGAAAGATCTGGGCCGGGGGCCGGACGTTTGAAGTCACAGGCGAAGGCTACCACCCGGAAGGCGAAATTCAGACCGATCAGGGCGATCGGCTTGAGGAACTTCCCCCCGCGCTTGATCGGTTGTTGGGAATCGGCGTGCTGGCCAACAACGCCGACCTTCGTGAGGACCAGGACAATGGTTGGCGGGCGGAGGGAAACCCGAGCGAGGCGGCGCTGCTGGTAGCCGCCCGGAAAGCCCGGATGGAACCCGACGTCATGCGGGAAGAATGCGAGCGGACCGCCGAAATCCCGTTCTCCTCCGACCGTAAATACATGGCCATCCTCGCCTGCGAGCGGGACGGCCGCCGCAATGCCTTGGTCAAGGGGGCTCCGGACCGCATCCTGAACTTCTGTTCGCACGTTCTGCTCGATGGTGAGCGGGCCGAGCTTGACGACGAGACACGTCGTGAGATCCAGGAGACCAATGAGAAGTTCGCCGGTGAGGCCTTCCGCGTGATGGCTGGGGCGTATCGTGAGTTTGACGCCGGCAAGGACGGGTTGGACGAAGCCGAGGTCCGGCAGGACCTGACTTTCGCCGGGCTGTGGGGCATGATCGACCCGCCTCGCAAGCAGAGCGCCCCGGCCGTGGCTGCCGCCAGAGAGGCCGGTATCCGGCCGGTCCTGATCACGGGCGACTACGCCACCACGGCGCTGGCCATCGCCCGGAAGGTCGGCGTGACCGAGAACGGCAGAGCCCTCTCGACCGAAGACGTCGAACAGATGGACAAGCGCGAGTTGTCTGAGGCCATCCTCGAAGCCGGTGTGTTCGCCCGCGTCTCGCCCGCGCACAAGCTCAAGATCATGGAGGCCCTGAAGGACCAGGGTCAGGTGGTGGCCATGACGGGTGACGGCGTCAACGACGCCCCGGCGCTGAAAGGGGCCGACATCGGCGTGGCCATGGGCCAGAGCGGTACGGAGGTCGCCCGCGAGGCGGCCGACATGGTGCTGACCAACGACAACTTCGCCACGATCGTCGACGCCGTCGAGGAAGGCCGGGTTATCTTCGGCAATCTCCGGAATGTCGCGTTCTTCCTGCTGAGTCAGAACGCCGGCGAAATCCTGACGCTCGGCGGCGCGTTGGTTCTTGGTCTGCCGTTGCCCTTGACGGCCGTCATGATCCTGTGGGTCAACCTCGTCACTGCCGGTGCGTGCACGATCCCGCTCGGTGTCGAGCCGGGCCATGAAGATGTCCTGAAGCAGAAACCGCGCCGCACCGGTGAGCAGATCATCAACAAGGTCGTACTTCGCCGAATGGCGATGCTGGCGCCGTTGATGGCCGTCGGGACGTTGGGGCTGTTTTGGACCAATCTGGACGGCGCCGTGGATCGGGCACGTACCATCGCGTTCACGACGATGGTCGTTTTCGAATGGTTCCAGGCGATCAACGCCCGGTCGCTTCGCCAGTCCATCTTCTCGATCGGGCTCGTGAGCAACCGATGGCTGCTGCTGGGGCTTGGCATCGCCGTGGCGCTGCAGGTAGCCGTCGTCCAGACGCCGCTGGGCGGCTGGCTGTTCGGGACCGAGCCTCTGGCTGCACTGGACTGGTTGTGGATCGTGCTGGTTTCGAGTTCCATCTGGATCGCCGATGAGATCCTCAAGCGTCTCGGGGTTCACGGGCAAAGGCCGGGCTCGACCCATGAATGACCTGATCGATGTCTACAACGTCTCGCTACTGATTGTGGGCCTGTTGGTGCTTGGCGCTGTCACAATTCCGGACATCCTGCGTGGCCGCCCGGGCACCTATCCGATCATCTGCCTGGTACTGGGGTATCTGCTGTTCCTGCTTCCGCTGGACTGGCCGACGGTCGATCCCCGACAGCGCGGCACGATAGCCGAGCACCTTGCCGAGTTGGCGGTGATTATCGCCCTGATGAGCGCTGGGCTCAAGATCCAGCGGCCCCTGGGGTGGCGGAGCTGGTCGTGTGTGTGGCGACTTCTCGGAATTACCATGCCGTTGACTATTGCCTTGACGGCCTTGACCGGCTGGGCAGGCGGCTTGCCCATTGCCTCGGCGCTTTTGGCCGGGGCTGTGCTGGCCCCTACCGACCCGGTCCTGGCAAGCGACGTGCAGATTCGAGGGCCGCATCGGGACGGTGAAGCCGACGTGCGATTTACCCTTACTGCGGAGGCGGGGCTGAACGATGGCTTGGCGTTTCCGTTCACCAACCTTGCGTTGGCGGCGTTGGCGGCATCCAGCCTGGCCGCCCCCGGTTGGCTCATCGACTGGTTCCTCGTGGATGTGCTGTACAAACTGACAGTCGGGCTGGTCGTCGGGCTGCTCTCGGGCTGGCTGCTGAGTTGGCTGTTCTTTACGGCGTTGCGGGACAGACTGGTCGAGAAGATGGCGGGCAGTGTTGCCTTGGCGGCGACGCTTGTCTCCTACGGGCTCTGCGAAGTCCTCCACGGATATGGTTTCATCGGCGTATTTGTCGCAGCGCAAGTGATCCGCCGTCGCGAACGAGAACATAAATACCACAGGGCGCTGCACTCGTTCAGCGAGATCTGTGAGCATCTGCTCATGTTCGCCGTCCTTGTTCTGTTCGGTGGGGCATTGGCGCAAGGACTCCTGACTCCGCTACGGCCGGCACTGGCGCTTTCGGCGGTAGCGGTCGTCGTGCTGATCCGGCCGTTGATCGGCTGGTTGGGACTATGGCGGAGTTCCATGGAGAGCCGGCGACGTCTGATCACCGCCGCGTACGGCATACGCGGGATCGGTTCCTTCTATTACCTTGCGTTTGCGCTCAACGAGGGCCGCTTCCCGCTATCTGATGAGTTGTGGGCGATGATTTCGCTGTGCGTGCTTCTGTCCATTGTCTTCCATGGCCTGACGGCGGGTCCGGTAATGACGCAGGTGGAGTGATTCTGGTCCGGACGTCCGTTGTATCAGACTGCGGCCGGTACCATTCTCAGCGCCAACCCCGGCGACCGACTCCAACCCGGATGGCTTCAGGGACCTTCCGAGCCTGACTGCGCCTGCAGCTTCTCTACCTTCGCCATCACGGAATCCTTGAGCTGCTTTTTGTAGTCGAGCAGCTTGCTACGGAGTTCATCGTCGGCGACCGAGAGAATCTGTACCGCAAGCAGTCCGGCGTTTTTGCTGCCGTTCAGGGCGACCGTCGCAACGGGCACGCCTCCGGGCATCTGCAGGATCGAAAGCACCGAGTCCCATCCATCGATCGAATTGGAGGATTTCACCGGCACCCCGATCACCGGCAAGGGGGAGATCGCCGCGACCATGCCCGGCAGGTGAGCTGCTCCGCCCGCTCCGGCGATGATGACGTCCAGGCCTCTCTCGTGAGCGGTTCGGGCGTACTCGAACATGCGGTCCGGCGTGCGATGGGCAGAGACGACCGTCAGCTCGTACGGGACGTCGAAATCCCGGAGCACATCGACCGCCTGTTGCATGACCGGCAGGTCGGAATCCGACCCCATAATGATGCCTGCTTTGGGTTTCACCATGAACATACCTTCACTTTCTCTTTGACTGCGGCGGCGCGGCGCCGCGCTTCTTCCAGCGTCGGAGCAACCACCGTGATGTGTCCCATCTTCCGGAACGGCCGGGTGTCCCGCTTCCCGTAAATATGAACCTTCACGCCCGGTATGTCGAGGCTTTCGGCCAGGCCCTCGTACCGGGCCGGTCCCTCATGCCCCGGTTCCCCGAGGAGGTTGATCATGACGGCGGGGCATTTCAGCTCGGTGTTCCCGAGGGGCAGATCGAGCACGGCCCGCAGGTGCTGCTCGTACTGTGATGTTACCGCACTTTCAATCGTATGGTGGCCGGAGTTGTGCGGGCGCGGGGCACTCTCGTTGACCCACAGTTTCCCGCTCCGGTCCAGGAACAGTTCCACCGCCAGGAGTCCCTGGATGCCGGACTTCTCCGCCACCTGCAAAGCCAGTTCCGTTGCCTGCTGCTGCAGTCCCTCCTCGATGCGGGCCGGGCTGAGGAGCATCTCCACGAGGTTCGCCTCTGGGTTAAAGGCCATCTCCACGACCGGATAAGCGGCCATCTGCCCTTTTCCGTTCCGCGCAACGATTACCGCCAACTCCCGATCGATGTCCACGAGCTGCTCGATGACGGAGGGGCAATCAAGCAGCTTCGGCAGATCCTCCCGGCTGCGAATTGCGGCAACGCCTCGTCCGTCGTAACCTTCCGTGCGCGCCTTCTGCACGAAGGGGATCTCGATCTTGCCCTCCTGGAGTCTCTGCCGGATCTGCTCGGCATTTTCCACGAGTGTGAAATCGGGGCTGGGAATCTGGTGATCCCGGTAGAACAGCTTCTGTTTGCCCTTGTCCTGAATCAACGCCAGCACGTCCGGGTCGGGGAAGACGGGTTTGCCTTCGGCCTTGAGCTTCCGCAAAGCGTCGACATTGACGTTCTCGATCTCGAAGGTAACCATGTCGACCTGCTGCCCGAACCGGTACACATCGTCGAAGTTCGCGCAGTCGCCCTCAATCAGACTCGTGCAGACCGTGGAAGCCGGGCAATGGCTACCGGAATCCAGCACGTACGTTTTGACATCCCAGCGACTGGCGTCGATGGCCAGCATCTTGCCAAGTTGCCCGCCGGCCATGATGCCCAGACGGAAATCGGAGGTGACAAATTTCTCCATACCTAGAAGCCTCCGCTATGCGGGTACAGTACCGCAAAATGCACAAAGTTCAGGTTCAATATCCGGTCTCTCCGCGGGCTGCCGCCTCCGTCGCTGCCTCAAGAGAGCCGACGGGAGCTGTGGAATTCGCTTTCCACAGCAGCAGAGTACTGCCGATCAGACCCACTGCGAGAACGCCGCAACCCAGAGCGATCGCCGATCCGTAACTGTCCGTGGTGTCGTACAACCACCCGCCAAGGGAGGGCCCGAGAATTCCCGCCAGGCCGTACGCCAGGAAGACAACCGGGTATATACCGCCCACCCGCGCCAGTCCGTATCGCGAAGCGACCTGGGCGGCGTAGACGACGAAGCAGGCACCGAACCCAAAGCCGACCGCGAACGAGACGATGATAAACATCGCCGACGAGCTGACCCAGGCCAGAAGGGCTATCGGCACACCCAGAACGGTCATCTTAATCGGAATCAGACGTGCGTCGACCCGGTCCGAGAGCCACCCCCACGTAACACGCCCGGCTGCATTCCCTGCGGCGAAGACACTGATGGCAGCGGTGGCCTGTACAGCCGGTACGCCCGCAGCCAGGCCGATCGGCTTGAGATTACCGATCACCAGCATGCCTGCAAACGTACCGCAGAACATACCGAGCAGCAGACAGAGGAAGAAGAACGGATCCGCCGCAAATGTCTTTGCCACAGAGGCAGGACGAGAGGCAACAGCTTTGACCGATTCCGGAAATCGCAGAACCAACGCCGCGGCCAGCAGCGCCAGCCCGTAGCCCAGCCCGATCCACCGAAAGAACGTAAGCACGTGCATTCCGTCCGACAGCAGGTGCTCAGCCAGAGCGGAAAGAAGAACCGCTCCACCCCCGAACCCTGCCATCGAAACACCGGTGACCAGCCCCCTCCTGTTGGGGAACCATCGCATGCAGGTGGTCAGCGGACAGACATACCCGAACCCGGTGCCCGCCCCGGTCAGCACTCCGATCCCGAGCAGCATCACCGGGAAGTTCCCCCCCGAGAAGCTAGCCAGCACATAGCCGGCCCCGAAAAGCACCGCACCGATGCTCGCGATCCATCGGGGTCCGAGGCGGTCCAGGAGTTTGCCCGAGAGAACCATCGATAACGTGAATACGGCAAACAGGCATCCGAATATGATCTGCGTCTGGGCCACGCTGAAGTCGACCGTATCCTGCAGAGCGGGCACCAGAGCACTCCAGGCGTAAACCCCGCCCAGACAGATCTGAATGACCAGAGACGCCAGCAGAATGATGTACTTCATGACGGTTCCTTGTGCATTGGTACGTTGTGCGTCCGGTGCGCTGCTCGACGCAGGCGATCATTGATGGCCAGTCCCAGCCCCGTGTCAGGGACTTTCGTGGCCACGATGTAGTCGAGGTCCATCGCGTCCAGCCGGTGCATGGCGGCGAACAGCCCGGCGGCGGCTTCCTGCAGGTTTCCGCTTGGGGAGAGTACCTCGACGGCTTTGAAGCGATCGGCGTCGGCTGACGCCTGCAAGACAATCAATCCTGCCTGCGGTGATACGGGCAAGTCGGTTGCATCTTCCTTGAGGATCAGGGGTGTGCGCGGTGCGTAATGGCGCGGGCACTGTCCGGGTGCCGTCGGACGACTTTCATCTGCCCCGCACTGCCGGATCGGGCCGACCACCTCCTCAATTGCTGCCGGTGGGGTCCCGCCGGCGCGGAGCAGGACGGGAGATTCCTCCGTCAATGCTACAATCGTCGACTCGATCCCGACGTGACAGGGCCCGCCGTCCAGCACCATGTCCACATCCTCGCCCAACTGCCGACGCACGTGCTGGCTGGTAGTCGGGCTGATGCAGCCGAATTTGTTCGCGCTGGGAGCGGCTATGGGGAGCCCTGCTTCGTCGATCACGGAAAGGGCCAACGGGTGGTCCGGCATCCGCACCGCGACAGTCGGCAAACCCGATGTGACAATATCCGGGATGTCATCGGATTTGCCGAGCACCATCGTCAGAGGCCCGGGCCAGAAATGGCGGGCCAGTTCGTCCGCAGCATCGGGCCATTGGCCGACGACCTGTCTGGCCTGGTCAACCGAACCGACATGCACGATCAGCGGATCAAACCGCGGCCGCTCCTTGATCTCGAAGATCCTGGCCACGGCAGTGGCGTTCAGCGCATTGGCACCGAGTCCGTAGACAGTCTCGGTCGGCAGCGCGACAACACCCCCGGATCGGAGGATCCCTGCCGCCATGCGCACGTCGCAGTATGTGTTCCCGGTTCGGGTCATGCTGATCTCCACGACCGGCTTGATCCGCCGGACACGTCGTGGCTGGTTCTGCCCTGGGGTCCGGGGCGAGGCCCGGATTCATGCAGGAAAACCAGCCTGATGTCGGCCGTCGGCGAATCGCCCGGTGTTGAGCCTGAGTCTCCTGCCCGGCAGGAGGTAGCCTTTGCTCGCCAATCATCGCCTGGCTGTGCCCGAACCCGACCATCCGTATCCGGTGCTCGGAAGAACATCTGGCGTTCCACGAGGGCAAACAAAAAGCCGGCTGCAATGGTTCATTTCGTCAGTGCTTGCCGGCCTATCTCTTCAGCAGGTCACCTGTGGCAACCCCCTGTCAATCTGCCTTTACGCCGTATTGTGTAGCCGGGAAGTGTACCGGATCGTATTGGACGGGTCAACCCTGCGGGAAGCAGATTTCCCGTTGCGGGTCTTCCGTACGATTTACGTTGATCGGCGTCTTTACTCGGTGCGATACCCAACGGGCCCGTCGAGCGTCCAGACGATGACGCGCTCCCCCGTCCGGGTGCTGATGTCCGTGTGCAGGCTGACCACCCTCCGGCCGGTGATATCGCCGACGAGCGTCTCCAGCAGCGGGCGTGCCTTTTCCAGCAATTGCATCCGCACCTGCTTGACCAGCTTGCCGCCTGCAGCATAATCCGGGGAATCGGCCAGTTCCTTCTCCGCCGGTGTCAGCACGCCGCTCAGCCGCACAAGGATCATGTCCCCAAGCAGATAGCTGCGCGTCTCCTCCGGGCCTCGACCCATGTACTCGCGCTCGAAGCGGACGACCGCTTCACTGATCTCGGCCTCGATTTGTCCCTTGGTCTTCATGTTCCTGTCCGGTGGGCGGCTCCTGCGGCCGGGTCATCTGATCATTGCAAGAGCGATTCTACACCGCCCGGCAGCGCGTGACAACTGCCGCGCGACGCGCACAGCTGCCTCTCGCCCGCAGGCCCCGCCCCGACAGGCACCTCCGAACAGGAACCGCCCCCCCCGTCGAACTCGACAAGCCGATCCACCAAAGATGCTACTTCGACGTACTCTCCTTCCGCACGTCGTAGCATCACCGCCCACGCCTGACGGATTTTCCCGTCCTGCACACCCAGGTTCAGCAACAGGACCCCCTCCGTCGCGAAGGACACCGGGCAGGCGCAGTTCGTGCCGGAATTGATCCGCGCCCGGTTTCAGGAATAGCATGATATGGAGGGAGGTGCCGCGCCTTTAGGCTTTTCATGACCCAGATAGCCCAGACAGCCAGTACCATCGCCATTGCCACGGCAATCCTGCTCGGTGCCGCAGCCGTGGGAATCGTGGTCAATGCGCTGCTGTTCGCGTTGCTCTCCCGGACGGTCCCCCGTTCGGACGGGGCATTCGCCCGGCAGCTTGTACGCCATTGCCGCTGGCCGGGCTTTCTGCTGGTGGCGCTTCTGGGCCTGCTGCTGGCCGGGCCGCAGGTGGAAATGTCCGTTGCGGCACGGGTGGTTTTCCAGCGTGGACTGGCGTTGGTGTTCATCGCGGCGCTGTATTGGTTGGCACTAACGAGCGCCCGGGCACTCTCGGCCGCCATAGAGATCCGCTACAGTCCGGAGGTGGACGACAGCGTCCGTGCCCGTCGCCTGCAGACGCAGATCCGCCTGCTGAACCGGATCGTTCTGGCGATTCTGGCGGTCGTGGCGGTCGGGGCGATGCTCATGACCTTTCCCCGCGTCCGTCAGGTGGGGGTGAGCCTGCTGGCCTCTGCCGGTGTGATCGGCCTGGTTCTGGGCATTGCCGCCCAGCGGACGCTGGCCAACGTGGTCGCCGGATTGATGATCGCGTTCACCCAGCCGATCCGTCTGGAAGACGTGGTGATCGTCGAGGAGGAGTGGGGACGCATCGAGGAGATCACGCTCACCTACGTGGTGGTGCGCATCTGGGACCTGCGGCGGCTGATCGTGCCGGTGACCTATTTCGTCGAGAAACCGTTCCAGAACTGGACGCGGATCAGCCCGGACCTGCTGGGCAAGGCGTTTCTTTATCTGGATTTCAACGCCCCGATTTCCCGGCTTCGGGAGCAGTTGCAGCGTATCTGTGAGCAAAGCGAACTGTGGGACGGCAAACTGTGCGAGCTGCAGGTGGTCGAGGCGACGGAAACGTCCATCCAGGTTCGGGCACTGGCCAGCGCAGCCAGCTCTTCCATCGCCTGGAACCTCCGTTGTGAGATCCGCGAGAAGCTGGTCGCCTGGATCCGGGCGAACTGTCCCGAGGCCTTGCCGCGCACCCGCCTGGTGGGCGGTGCCTTCGGCGAGGGCGACGGACCGATCGTGGATGCACCCGCCGCCGGAACCCCCGACACCTCCACAGGAGAGGCTACATGAGCTGGACACCGGATATGCTGCAGAATATCTATGTCACCTACGGAATCCGCTTCGGCGTTCCGGCCGTGGGCCTGGCTGCCGGATGGCTTGTGCACGCGGTGGTGTTCGCCCTGGCCAGCCGGCTTGCGCGGCGCACGCCGTACGATCTGGACAACATCCTCGTCGCTCGCCTCCGCGGCCCGACGCGACTGATGGCGATGCTGGCCGGGGCGATGGTCGGCCTGCCGATGGCGCGTCTGTCGCCTTGGCATCTGTGGATCGTAGGTCAGGTGACCAACACCGCGCTGATCATCGGCGTGTTCTGGACGCTCTCGAGGTGCGTCTCCGCCTTTCGGGACCTGCTGCTGAGCCGGTACGAGGGGCGGTCGGAGACGCTGCGGGCCCGGCAGGTCCGCACGCAGGTGACGCTGCTGTCACGCGTCGTAAAGGTGCTGCTGGTGGTCCTGGCTGTGGGCGGGGCGCTGATGACCTTCCCGCAGGTCCGCCAGGTGGGGGTGGGGCTGCTTGCATCGGCCGGCGTGGTGGGCATCGTCCTGGGCGTGGCCACCCAGCGGACGTTGGGCAACGTGATGGCCGGGGTGATGATCGCCTTCACTCAGCCGATCCGCCTGAACGACGTGGTTTTCGTGGAGGGTGAATGGGGGCGCGTTGAGGAAATGACGCTGACGTACGTGGTGATCCGCGTCTGGGACCTCCGGCGGCTGGTCGTGCCCATTACCTATTTCATCGAAACGCCGTTCCAGAACTGGACTCGCATCAGCCCGGATCTGCTGGGCTACGCGCTGCTGTACTTGGACCACAACGCACCGATCGACCGGATCAACGAGCAACTCCGGACCATCTGCGCCGAGAGCGACAATTGGGACGGCGACGTGGCGGAGGTGCAGATCATCGACAGTACCGAGACGACGGTGCTCGCCTGGGCCCTGGTCAGCGCCGGCGGGGCGTGGGAAGCATGGAACCTCCGCTGCGAGGTCCGCGAGAAGCTCATCGCCTGGATGCGCCGCGAGCTTCCGGAAGCCCTGCCACGCAAGCGGCTGGTCGGCGTGCCACTGGATGGCGGCGTTGATCCGCCTATCGCTCACACCCGGGCCGAGCCCGGCCCCCGCCGGAACCCGTAGTGCACCAGACCCATCAGGGCATTGCCGGTGATCCGCAGCAACGGCGAGTTTGCTGCCGTCACTTTCCGGCCGATCACCAGGTCGTCTGTCACCTGTGCAGAGGCATTGCTGCGAAGGGTCACTTAGATGGTCTCTTTGATCATGTTAACCCTTTCTCGTCACTCAGCATAGGTAAAGCGGGCACCATACCGAGCTTCGGAAACGGCCCGTACGGAATGCTACAGATGAGGTCGGCTGTTTCTCACATCTTCACGCGGAGAAGGCAGCCCGGCCGCAACAAACCGCTCGGCGAAACGTTGAAATATGGTGGAAAGAAGGTGACCGTGCCCCAGATGCACAGCGAATTTGGGAAGTGCCTGAAGCAACTCGGCCGGAGGATTCTCCTGGTCCGTGTAGTCGAATCCGCCGCCTTGGGCGGGCTGGTGGGTGCAGCCGTCGCGTGCGCCGCCTTTGCAGCATCGGCAGCGGCGTGGGCGCTGGGTCCGGGCGGGTCCGCGCTGTGCTTCCTTCCGGCGATGATCCTGCTGGTTCTTACCTTCAGCCGCCATGCCAAGCCGATCCGACGCGAATTGCGTCTGTCGATACCAAGAGCGGGCTGGATGTCGTCGCTGGGCGCGGTTCTGGGGGTTTTCGGAGCCTGGTGGATGCACTCGTTCTACGCGGCTGCGTGGGTCGAGGCGTTTCTGTTGATATTGCTGGGAGCCCTGCTGGGGGGCGTCACTCAACTCCTGCGCCGGCCGGGCGCACTGTCAGCCGCGAGAGAGGCCGACCGGAGAGCACAACTCCCGCAGCAGGTGACCACAGCGGCGGAGCTTGCCGGTGGCGACAAGACCGACCCGTTCGCAGATGCCGTGGTGGCCGACGCGCTTCGCCAGTTGCGGTCGGAGCAGTTCAGAAACGTGCGGTTCTGGAACCGCGGGCGCGGAACGGCTGGGGCGCTGGTCCTGGGAGTCGCCCTGGCGGGCCTGCTGGCTGTGGTAGCCGATGCGTCCCGCCCGGCCGAGAAATTGTTCGTACCCGATGTGGCGCAGATGCCTGCCGGTCAGCGCGAGGAGCTTGCCAAAGCGTTCAGGAAGGCCGCCGACAGCAATGCCGAGAACGGGCCGACCGGCTTGTTGAGGCAGGGAGCCATCGCCGTCGAGGCAGGTTCCGAGCAGGAACTGCGCGAGATCATCGCCCAACTGAAAGCCGCGGGATACAGCCTGACCGACTTCGTTCCGCAGGCGGCTTTGGCGGGATCTGGGATGGGGACCGCTGCGGGCAAAGAGGATCTGACAGCCCCGGACAGCACCCCAGACGGATCACCGGCGAACGAGCCGTCGAGTGATCGAATCGTCCGCGTATGGGACCCGGACTATGGCTCGCGCCCTGTCGGCGAACCAGCCCAGGAGCAGCGTTTCCTGAACTACGAGGACGCCTGGAAGCAGGCCGAGCTGCGAGCCGCCCGATCGGGAGCCGACCCGCGGGTGCCGGCAGAGGTTCGCCCGGTGGTTCGGAAGTACTTTTCTCCCTGAGTTCACCGGACAGTTGGCCGCAGCGAAGAAAAACCGCCCGTCGGCCGGCATGCGGCGCGGGCGGTTTTCCTGCGCTGGTTTTTGCCGGTCGCTCTAGCGACGTCGCCGGCGGATCAGAGCAACTGCCCCGATGCCAAGCAGCGCCATGGTAGCCGGTTCGGGCACCACGCTCGCACTGGCAAGGCTCTCGAACCCTGAGAGGCTGGTGGTCTCGCCGGCTGCGGTGTCCGGCCAGTTGGCCAGCAGGATGCTCGCGTCGTCCAGGTCGACCACACCGTTGCCGTCGAAATCGCCATCTTCCCAGCCGCCACTCTGCTGCCAGTTGGCCAGCAACACACTGGCGTCGTCGGTATCGACATCGCCGTCGAAATCGGTATCCCCTCCCTGTGGGGTGAGAGCACCGACGCTCTGGAGTTCTCCGGGATCCCCGGAAGACTGCGAGACGGTGAAGAGCCCGTCGATGACTGCCTGCTGATCGACCGGAAGAACCAACTGGGCCACGTCACCGGACTGGAACGCCAAAGGCGAATCATATCCGCCCTGGAAGCCGAAAATCGAACCAAGTGTCGTGCTGCTCTCGACGCTGCGCTCCTCCGACACTTCGAGCAAGTCGCTCCTCAAATAGAGAAACTGCGAGTCCTGCTCGACGGGGGTGCTCCCGAACTGATCGTTGTTGTCCTGGAAAATGGTCGGCAGGCCGGATGGGTTGACCTGATTCACCTCATCGGCGACGAAATTAAGCTCAAGCGTCGTCACTCTGCCCGAATCGGTGGAAAACCCGACGGTCCACGTCAGGTAACCCGGCATCCCGGGCGTCCCGATAACTGAATAGTGCGGGGTAATCCCCGCCATGCCGATAGAGGTCAGAACCCCCACAATGGCGACGACCGTCGCAATCTGCGTCCGCTTCATAACATGCTCCACATTCTTGTTGTGCCGACAGACCCCTGGCTCAAAGGGCCGCCATTGAACTTGTCCTCTCTTCTGTTCGGCGATGCTCAACGGTGGACATTATACCATCTGACGAATTCTTCGGCGCAACTTCCCGCGGTTCGGGCGACCAAAACCATACGGTGAACAGCCCCCTGGTCGGGAACCGACCGGACAGGACATCTCCAGCGCAACATCCTTTACTGCTTGACCTTCCGCTTCTTCCCGAGCAGGCCGCAGGCACCCACCAGAAGCACCATACCTATACCGGGCTCCGGAACGGAAACAGATGCCTGCCCAGCGGATAAGACACTCAGTGCATCGAGGTCGGTCTGGGCCGTCAGCGATTCGGCGTCCCCCCCTTCCTGGGCGGCCATGCCTCCCCAACCCGACAGCAGCAAGGAAGCATCGTCCAGATCGCAATCGTGATCGCCGTCGGCATCGCCTTCGTGGTACAGGAGGCGGTCCTTGCCGAAATTGGCGATCAGCACCGAAGCGTCATCGGTATCCAGATCACCGTCGGCGTCGAAATCTCCACGTTGTATCGTCCCGAGCCCGGACAGCAGCAAGGCAATGTTGTCCGCCTCTTCGGCATCGCTGGAGAACGCCCGATCCTCCACCCAGTCGGTCGACGTCATGCCCGTACTCCCGGTGCTCATCAGGTTGTACGGGAGCGAGTCCCCGCGCTCCACGTGCTCCAGATTGTAAAGGTGACCGATCTCGTGAGCGGCGATGCCCGAAACGGCATTGTGGAACTTTCTGGTGCTGTCGAAGGCGACATCCTCCATCCGGTCGATATTGTCCAGGAAGACGAATGCGCCGTACGCACCGTCCGGATGATGGTCGTCCTCCTGAAAGCCGATCCCGAGTCCGTCGGCAAACCCGTACGAGGATTCGTACAGCGTGCTCTCGCACATCATGACGTTCAATTCCCGCGTGCGGGATTCCAGCGGCGCCTGCCCCTCAAATATCCGGAGGTTGAGCGTGCCGGCCGGATCGCCGGTGTCGATGCGGCGGAAGTAGTCTTCGATGTGCAGAACCACGTCCCTCTGGGCTTCGGCTTCGGACATTCCTGCAAGCGCCCCGTCGAGCACGAACGAGTTGGCCGGGTCGGTCAGCGGGAAGGGTCCGGGATCGCCGAAATGCACCCAGTACTGCGTATCCACGGGCGTGGCCTCGGTGATGAAATCGATCCCTATGGAATACGACTCCCCGGCCGCCGCTATCGACGTGCTGATGGCTGTGAGAGAACCGATGAGCAGAACAGCAGAAACCAATCGAACCATGAGATGCTCCTCACGTTACAGATCCGGTACATTGTAGCAATCGACGGGCCTCCGGAGCAGTGACCGCAGCAGTAAAAAGAAGAAGCGCGACCCTGTCGAGCCGCGCTTCTCTGTTCACTTCTTCATTGTTCGCTGTCGCGAACGCAGGTTCAGCGACGACGGCGACGGATCAGTGCCAGGCCACCAAGGCCAAGCAGCATCATCGTGGCCGGTTCCGGAACGGTGAACTCTGCCGCGAGAATCTTGTCCTCACTCATAAGCTGATAGAAGCACTGGAGGACATCATACTCCCCGCTGAAGGTCGCTTCGCCTTCGCCCTGGATCGTGTTGGAGAGGGTAAATTCGCCGACCTTGTCCGGGTTGATCTCGACAATGGTGGAATCGCCGATCGGGGTGTACCCGGTCAAGGTGTTGTCACCGGTGGCGGATTTGATCTGCACGAACGCGACGTTGTTCGCGTCGACCAGGATCCGGCCGTTCTCGAGATCCAGCGTGAACTCGGCAGTGCCCTCTTCGGCCTGGTGCGTCCCGAGGAAGTCCCCGATCAGCACGGAGGCATCGTCCGAGTCGACGGTCCCGTCGTTGTCGGAATCGCCGGTCATCAGACCCTTGCCGTCTTCAAGCCAGTTGCCGATCAGGATCGAAGCATCGTCACTGTCGGTCTGGCCGCTCAGGTCATAGTCGCTGGTGGCGGTATCCATAGCACGAACGGAATCGACTTCGAACGCACCGGCGGAAGTCGGATTGCCGGCCAGCCCGTGATCGAAATTCCGGTCCTTGTTCAGGATGCGGACCTGATCCAGGCCGGCGCTGGTGTCGACACCGGTAAAGGTGCCTTGGGCCAACAGGGCCGGATTGGTACCGTCAGGAAGCGTCCGGTAAACTTCCACTTCGACTTCGCCGGCGGTTTCCGTCGGACGCAGTACGCCTGTTGTCTGATAGGCAAAATCGTTCAGCGTCCACGTTTCCTGGGAACCGGGGACTTCACCTATCTGCTCGTCGGGCGTGGGGTTGATCTCACCGTTACCGTCGAAGTCCTTGCGGACCATATAGGCAGACCCACCGGCAGTCGTCTGACGCAGACGAACCGAGATGCCGTCGCTGTCACTGGAGTCCAGCAGCGTGATCTCCTGAACGTAGGTCTCGTCGCTACCACTGGTGGCGAGCACGACAGAATCCCACTGGACGGCAGAGACGCGGCCTTCAACGGGGCTCACAGGCAGCGCACTGAACGTGGGGCTGAAGAAAGCACTGCTGAATACACCGTCTGTGTCGCCGCCCAGATCGCGGTCGCCCACGGTCTTGCGGACGTCACCGTTGGTGTCGGTCCAGGTGCCGACCTGATAGTCACTGTTGAAGCCGTCATAGCCCCACCCAGCCGGGATGGCGCCGTCGGCTACTGCTTCAAAATCCTCATCCAATACCACACCGGCACTCAGCGATGCGGTAACCGAAAATACCAATACCAATACTAGAAGTTTTTTCATCGCGTTCTCCTCCTCAGGAAGTTGTTAGCGATCGTTAAGCCAGAAATGCTGCTTGAGCGAGCAGCTGCCAGAAAACATCTTCGTCCCTTTTAAGTGCTCTCTACCTCCTTCCCCGACGGGAATCGTACAACAGGCTGATAACACACAAGTAGTCTTCGTCGGCCTGATCGGCGAAGACCGGACGAGCACGAACTGATGAACGAGCACAGAACTCAAAGCCTTACGTGGCCATGCGAAAGATGGGCAAAGGCAGATACAGAGAAGCGACGGTCAGCACGCTGAATCGACGGCTGGGCCTCTTCCTTTATTTGAGCGAGAGAAATGAAGGTGCTCCCGCGACATCTCTGCATGGGAACAAATGAACTTCCGTGATTGTACCGGAGGCACGTGAGCGGCACGCCTCCGATGATCAACCGTCGAAATTCTATGCGCCTCGCGGCGTGATTCCCAATATAAGTGCGGGAAGAGAGGTCCAACGAGAGCCCGCCGCAATCGCGGTCATTCCTGCTCTTGTCGAACCAAGTGACATATCCATCGGCTGCGCCAAGGGTTGGCGTCTCTCAAGAAGACAGAACGGCCCGCCTCCAACGAGGAAGCGGGCCGTCATTTTCTGCCGCAGTTCAAATACATAGGACACTGTGCAGCGTGAACTATTGCAGATCGGCTTTCAGCGACGACGGCGACGGATCAGTGCCAGGCCACCAAGGCCAAGCAGCATCATCGTGGCCGGTTCCGGAACGGTGAACTCTGCCGCGAGAATCTTGTCCTCACTCATAAGCTGATAGAAGCACTGGAGGACATCATACTCCCCGCTGAAGGTCGCTTCGCCTTCGCCCTGGATCGTGTTGGAGAGGGTAAATTCGCCGACCTTGTCCGGGTTGATCTCGACAATGGTGGAATCGCCGATCGGGGTGTACCCGGTCAAGGTGTTGTCACCGGTGGCGGATTTGATCTGCACGAACGCGACGTTGTTCGCGTCGACCAGGATCCGGCCGTTCTCGAGATCCAGCGTGAACTCGGCAGTGCCCTCTTCGGCCTGGTAGGTTGCCTGCCAATTGCCGATCAGATCACTGGCATCGTCGCTGTCCACCTTGTTGTCCCCATTGAAATCGCCTTGGGTCCAGCCGGCGTCCTGGTTGCCGAAGTTGCCGATCAGCGCACTGGCATCATCGGTGTCGACGTTCAGATCGCCGTTGGCGTCGCCAGCTTCCAGAGCCACCACGCGAACGTTGTCCACGCCGGCACCCATGTACTGCCAGTTGCCGTCGCCCTTATCATTTACACGACCGGTAAGGAACTGCGCGCTGATTTCGGCACCATTGGCCACCGTCTGCTCAATGACACCAGAACTGATCCCGCGGAAGGCGGCACCGGTAGAAGTCACTCCTTCGATGCTGTCACTGGTGTCCAACAGCGAGCCGCCCGGCAGTGAGGTGACGTCCAAATCGACAGTCGGATCCGTCGTGAAATTGGCTCCGGTGTACGTCCCATCTCCATTGTCAGTGAGGTTCTCGGTGTTATAGAAGTGCGGGCTGATGACGCTGGTCGTCACGCCATCGATGGTCACCTGGCCCTTGGCCTGGATAGCGGTCGCGCGGCTGCCGTGCTGATAGGACAGTTCCGCATCGTAGACCAAGACGAACGCCAGAGCGTTGCCTTCCTCATCGCGGGCACCGCCCATGGTTTCATCCAGAGTGGTCGAGGTCGTCCAACCGCTCTTCGGGACGTCAGCCTGTTTGGCGTAGTAACCGGTGATATTGTTGTCGCCGGTGTAGGCGAACGACAGGGCATTGGAAGAGGGATGCAACCCGAAGCGGGCAGCGTCCAGGTAAAGCTCTGCCCCGGCGGGGGTAACCGAACCTCCCTCCGTCAGAGAGACCCATCCGTCAAGTTCATCACCCTCGCCGCCCCATTCGTAGTACGTGTAGTCGCCGCCGTCAAGAATCGGCCTGCTGCCGTCGGCGACGAAAACGCCGCTGTTGAAATCATCACTGATTATGTCGCCACCGAACGCCGAGCACACCATCAGCAGAACTGTCAAAACGCTAAGAAACTTTGTCATCGTTTCTCCTCCTCAGGGAATAGCCTTATGAACATGTGAGCAAACTGCTTAACGCAAGCAGTCAGAAACTCTACACAACCGATAGAACCGTTACTCTTGCGCCGACCTCCTTTCCCCGCTTCACCACCAGCGCGGAACTTTCATCGGGTTTCAGCGGTGATGCCGGATTCACCGCATGCGAATTGAGCAGATTTGCGAATTGTATCTAACGTCACATGGGAGCCGGGTGAACAACGCGGCCGCAAGCTTTACGTACCGAATCACTCGAGTAGCAACAGAGATCCATCAGCTACGGGAGGATCGTGAAGTGCCTCCTGCGAAAGCAAAAGAAGTGCGAGACGCTCCACAAAGCAGAAACTCCGTCTGACGTCACCGAGATTGTAGGCGCCGGGGAAGGGTGCGGGCAGCGGAACCGGGATAGTACCGCCAACACGCCCGCGTCTTGGTGTGATTATGAAGAACTCCTACAGCATACCCGCCAGTGATGAGCTTGCGCCGACACCGAGTAACCTATGGGTGACTAACCTTTTACATCTTCAGCGTCTCCGCAGGACCCGGATCGTACCATAGGAAAGAGCCCACTACCGATGTAGCGGGCTCTTTCTGATTCCTTCCACTTGTCAGAAGTGGACAGGTGGTATACGTATCGGGAACCTGTCAAAGGCTATTTGCGTCTGCGATGCCGACGCAGCAGAGCAACCGCGCCCAGCCCGAGCAGGGCCATCGTCGCCGGTTCGGGAATGACGAACTCCGCAGCCAGCACCTTGTCCTCACCCATTACCTGATGGAAGCACTGGAGGACATCATACTCGCCGCTGAAGGTCGCTTCGCCTTCGCCCTGGATCGTGTTGGAGAGGGTAAATTCGCCGACCTTGTCCGGGTTGATCTCGACAATGGTGGAATCGCCGATCGGGGTGTACCCGGTCAAGGTGTTGTCACCGGTGGCGGATTTGATCTGCACGAACGCGACGTTGTTCGCGTCGACCAGGATCCGCCCCTGTTCGAGATCCAGAAGAAAGTCCGCTGTTCCCGGCTCGGCGTCACTCTGAGCCAGAACAGGAGCGGCCGCCAAACCCATTACCACAATTACCAGAAGTTTTTTCATCATCAGTCTCCTCCAAGCTGGTACTGCAAGCGATAGTCACCGCCGCTCACCTTGAGCAACGGTTTGCCAGGCACACCGGAGCATGCGAAGGCTACAGACGCTGTGCGCCTGTCCCGGCCGACGGTGACATGAGCATGCACGCAGAGTTGAAGTGAATCGGACATGTGCCGCATGGCCGGGGTCTTGAGCCAAGACCACCGCCGCCCGACCTCCTCTTCCTACATCCTCCTGACGCCACCGGCACTGCCAGGAACTCCGAAGAGCACAAGCAGGAATCGCCGCCGGGCTGAGCGAGAGTCCGCCGGCTGGTTCCACGGGCATTCTAGACGCGGCGATGGGAAAACCAATCAACCCGGTAGGTTTCCTTCCCCGGGCAGGGCCTGAGCCAATTGCTCCATGCCGCGGGCAGACGCCCAGCCGGATCCCGGGCAAAAACCGCTAAACAACGGTACTGACCGGAGAAATGAAAACCCCCTGCCGCCCTCCGCCCTGCCGTGATGGTAAAAAACAACCCGCTCCGAAGAGAGCGGGCTGTTCGTAATCCGTTCTAACTGCAGCAAGTGGACATCTGGTACCCGCAGCAAGCGGGCTGCCGCCCCCCCCGCCGAAACGCCCGTCAGACCCCCAACTCAGCGCCTCCGCCGAAGCAACGCCAGCCCACCAAGTCCCAGAAGGGCCATCGTCGCCGGTTCGGGGATGACGTCGTAGTTGATCTGGTAAGGATCTGTTATTGAGTCCAGTGAGAACTGACGGCTGACGGGTGTTTGGCCTGCCAGTTGATAGGTGATGTTCAGTTGGCCTGCCCAGTCGGAGAGTTGGACCAGAGCATCGCCGTAAAACGGTGAATCTGCGCTGAATTCACCCACCGATTCTGCCGTTAGTTGGGCGTATGTGTAATCGGACGCGGGCTCGTAATCTAAGA
>JBKHHU010000034.1:0-23176 GCA_046539045.1 Phycisphaerae bacterium | reverse complement strand
TCCGCAAATCGATGGCGAACGATGGCCCGGAGCAGCCGGAAGGTTCGCCACGGGAAAGGCACGTCACATGACATGGCTAACCGGGCGGCCGGGAGAGGCACAGGCGAAGGGGCTCGCCTGTGGAACCCCGCTTGCGTTCCGCCGGCCAACCGCCTTGACGATTTCTTCAGCCCCGGGCAGGGGGGCACAGATCGTAGCCCCGGGTGACCGTAGGGAACCCGGGGGAAACGGGGCGAACGGCCACATGTTTCGCGTGGTGGGTCTCCCGACCCACCACGTTGCAGGACGGCCATTGCGGACACGTCGGTTCTGTTGGCGGGTCAGGAGACCCGCCAACCGGGAAAGAGGCCCATCGCCCGGTGAACGCATCTGCCGCCCCTGCCGGGGCTGAGGCCAGAATGCAGGTCCGCGAACCCCGGGTTGCGCTTCGCTCCACCCGGGGCTACGATCTGACCACCCCTGCCGGGGTGAACGGCCTCAGCCGACCTCCTGCTAAACACGTACCGGATGGCAATCCGGGGGTGATGTCCCCATCGACAACTTGGACTCGCTATCGGCGCAATTCCTTCGATCAGCATCACCCGCGCGACTTCCGTCGCGGGCTCAAGACGGAGCGGGCGGCCGGGAGAGGCACAGGCGAAGGGACGCGCCTGCGGCATCCCGCTTGCCGTCTTACATCCAGAACTCGCTCTTGAGCACATCTCCTTCGCGGGTGGCCCGGATGAAATCTTCCACTTTTCTCAGGTCTTTGACGCCCGGGGCTTTCTCGACCCCGCTGGCGACGTCCACCGCCCACGGCTTGAGCAGGTCGATGGCCTGGCCGACGCTGTGGGCGTCCAGCCCGCCGGCGAGGATGAACGGATCGAGCCCCGCCATCGCTCCGGCAGCCCGGGCGTCGGCTACGAGATCCCAGTTGAACTTCTTTCCGGTGCCGCCGGCCTGCTCGGCATCGTAGGCGTCCAGCAGGATCGCCTTCACGTTCGACCGCGCGTCGCACGCCTCCAGCCAACTCCGAACCTGGGCCAGCCACCGCTCGTCGCGAATGCGGAACGCCTTGATCACCGGGGCCTGGATCTGCGAGACCAGCTGCGGCGGCTCGGTCCCGTGCAACTGGACGTACTGGATCTTCGTCCGCTCGAGAACGCGGTTGATCATGCCCGCATCGGCGTTGACGAACACGCCGACCGTCGCCACCCAAGGGGGCAGCACGTCGGTGATGGCCCGTGCCTGCTCCGGGGAAACCCACCGCGGCGACTGGGCGAACACCATCCCGATCGAGTCGGCGCCCATCTGTGCGATCCGCAATGCCGTCTCCGGCTCGCGGAGGCCTTCTATTTTCACGCGTACACGTTGCATGCTGTCATCCTTTGCTGCAATTCTTCCGTCGGCCCAGCCAACAGCGTACCGCATCGGCATCCGCAGGTCGACCCACCACCGAAACCGCGGGCAAAAACCACCCACTTTGCCAGGCCGGGCACCCGACAAACCGGCAGGAAGTTCGGAACACGCCGAGCTGGCGTATACAATACGGGCGCTCACAAATTATGGCCCAAACTTGACCTACTTTCGAAAGGAGAGGCAACATGAACAAGCGTATTCTCTTGACGGCAACAGCAGCGATGCTCGCCCTGGCGACCCTGACCGGTTGCGGATGGCTGGGACTGGGCGATCAGGAAGTCACCACCGAAGGCCCCGGCGGCCAGACCATGACAACCGCCGTACCCAAGAACGTCACGGTCCATCGCGGCAGGACCGAGATTCTTGACGTCGAAGTGACTCGGAAGAAATTCTCCGAGCCTGTCGAAGTCTCCATCTCGCAACTGCCGGAAGGCGTGACGGTCGACAACCAGACCCAGAGCGTCACTGCCGATACCGGCACCTTCGTGCTGGAGGCGGCCACGGACGCCCCGCTGGTGAAGAACCAGGCCGTTCTCATCACCGCCGAAGGGCCCGAAGGCATGGCCACGCGGCAGTATGTCCAGATGTCGGTGGAGTATTAATCGATTGGACAGACATCCGGTAATCGGCTGAGAGCCGGTTCCCGGCACCGATCGGTGCCGCATGGATAGATGAACACGACGCGGCGGGTCGACCCGGATCGCCCCGCCGCGTCCGTGTGCGCGGACAATCGACCCAACCCCACCCCCAGCGCCTCCGCGGCCGCCGAATCGGTGTCCGCAAATGCGAAATCCGGAACTCAAAATCCGAAACGAATCGGAATTTTAAAATGCAAAGGCTCAAAACGCCGCTTCGGAAACAAGTTCGCGTCGTTCGCGCTGTTCGTGGCAAACAACCGAAATCCTGCTGTTTGCCCCTCAGGAACTTCGTGCTTTCAGCGCCTCAGTGGCAATCCCTCAATCTTTCGCCCCTGCCGGGGCGTGGTTCAATCGCGGTGGCGTGTCCCGTTGAACATATCAACCGTGTCCCGTTGGTCGCATCAACCGCGCGACTGCCGTCGCGGGCTCCCGGGCGTGGCTACCGATCCGGACACCCTGTCCATCACCACTCAAACCCCCTCCGTTTCTCGGTTCCTCGGTGTGTGAATCAACATCGCCCTCAGCGCCTCGGCGCCTCTGCGGAGACTACCCACCCGTCACCACGCAGAAACCCTTCAATATCGCCTCGCGCTACTGCGGGAGTGTTTGCGAATGTTTGTAGACTCGCGTTTCGAGGGCCCGGTTGTAGGTGGTGAAGGCCGCGTCGGGGTCGGTGTCCTTGTCGACCATGGTGAGGGTCATGAACATTTTCGCGTCGAGATTGTCGATGTAGTGCAGGAAGTAGGCTTCCGGGATGGCGGGGAGCTTGGGCGAGCCGTACTCGTGCACGCCGTGGTGGGAGAGGATCAGGTGCTGCAGCAGGTCGATGGTTTGCTGCGGGAACGGCTCGCCGGTTTCGTCGGCGACGAGGGCGGCCTTCCGCTCGACCCAGATGGCGGCCATGGTGATGTGCCCGACCAGCTGGCCGCGGACGGTATAGTTGACGGCGGTGCCGCTGGTCAGTTCGGCGGTCTTGCCCATATCGTGCAGGAACACGCCGGCAAGGACGAGATCGGCGTTGAGCTTGGGATACAGCGGGAGCAGCGCCCTGGCCGCCCGGGCCATACCCAGGGTATGCTCCAGCAGCCCGGCGATGTACGGGTGGTGCATCTGCATCGCGGCGGGGGATCGCTTGTAGCCAGCGACGAAGTCCTTGTCCTCCACGAACTTCTTGATCAGCAGGCGGAGCGGCTTGTTCTTGATTCCGCGGAGGATCTCCAACAGTTCCGACCACATCTCTTCGGGGTCGTAGGGGCTGCAGGCGAGGTAATCGTCCAGTTGGATGCGGTCGGCAGGGATCGGCCGGCAGGCGTCGATGATGAACTGCAGCGAGCCGCGGTAATCCTCGGTGCGGCCCTTGACCTGCAGGAAGCCCCCGGCAGGTATGGAGTTGGCGATACTCTCGGAGACCTGCCACATCCTGCCCGGGACGGTTCCGGATTTGTCGGCCAGCGTGCAGCTGAGGTAGAGCCCGCCCTTCTTGGTGGTGCGGAGTTCCTTCTCGCGGACGAGGAAGGTCTGCTCCAGCGGCATGCCCGGTTTCAGATCGACGATGAAAATATGCTGATTGTCCATGGCTGGATTGTACAGCGAGCCGGGCGAATCGGAAAGTGGAGTTTATCGCCTCGCGGGAGGGGCCAACCGGCGATGGATTACGGCACCTGCTGTCGCGTCCGGCGATGCGGGCGACGGTTGAAAACTGCCCGTCCGGCGGATATAAACGTCAGACTATCTTGCCACAGGCCGCCACGGCGTTTGCGCTGCTCGGGCGGCAGGGACTGCGAAAGAACAGGTGACTGCATGCGATATTCGAACTTGCTGATTCCGACCGTCAAGGAAGTGCCCGCCGACGCGGAGATTCCCTCCCATCAGCTGATGGTGCGGGCGGGGTTCATAAGGAAGGTCGCCAGCGGCACCTACACTTACCTGCCGCTGGGTTGGAAGACGCTCCGGAAGATCATGGACATCGTCCGCGACGAGATGAATGCTGCCGGTGCCCAGGAGATCTCCATGCCGGTCCTCCAGCCGATGGAGCTCTGGCAGCAGACCGGGCGCGATGAGGTGTTCGAGGACATCATGTGCAAGTTCACCGACCGTCACGGCAGGGAGAACGTGCTGAGCCCGACGGCGGAGGAGGTCGTCACCGCGCTGGCGGCCGCGGAACTCAAGAGCTACAAACAGCTTCCGGTGAACCTGTACCAGATCAACACGAAGTTCCGCGACGAATTCCGGCCGCGATTCGGCGTGCTGCGGTCGCGCGAGTTCATCATGAAAGACGCCTACAGCTTCCACGCCGAAAGCGACTCCCTGGACGAAACGTACAACGCGATGAGCCGGGCGTATTCGCGGATTTTCACCCGCTGCGGCCTGCCGTATGTGATCGTGGAGGCGGAATCCGGCGGGATGGGCGGCTCGGGCAGCCAGGAGTTCATGGTCCCCTGCAGCGCCGGAGAGGACATCATCCTCAGCAGCGACAAGGGCAACTATGCCGCCAACGTGGAAAAGGCCCAGACCGGCGACCGCCCCAGCGACCTGACCGGCGAGCCGACCGGCGACCTGGAAGACGTCGAGACGCCCGACTGCAAGAGCATCGAAGACGTGCAGGCGTTCTTCAAGAAGAAGCTTCGCAGCAAGCTCAAGGCCGGGAACATGCTGAAGACGCTGGTGCTACGCGTCAGCTACGAAGGCCGGCAGGACGAGACCGATCCGGACTGGGTGATCGCGGTCATTCGGGGCGACCACGAGCTGAACGAGTTCAAGCTGTTCGAGGAAATCAAGCAGCGGCACCCCAACGCCACCGCCATCGAGATGGCCGAGGAGGCGGACGCTGCCGCGGCGGGCTTCGCCATCGGCTACGTCGGCCCGCACGCCCTGCCGGAGATCTGCAAGAGCGTGATGATGATCGATCCGGACGCGGCCCAGCCGAACTTCTGGGTCACCGGCGGGAACCGCAAGGACTTACACGTCAAGCACTTCAACTGGCAGCGCGATGTCGTTGAGCCGCTCGGCGACGCGGCGGACAGCCGGTTGATGGTGGCGGACATCCGCAACGCGATTGAGGGCGACCCGAGCCCGAAGAACGACGGCGGGGTGCTCAGCGAGTCGCACGGGATCGAGATCGGCCACGTGTTCAAGCTCGGGACGAAGTACTCCCAGCAGCTCGACGCGACGGTTCTGGACGAGAACGGCAGCGCCGTTCCGTGCATCATGGGATGTTACGGGATCGGCGTGAACCGCATTTTCGCCTCGGCCATCGAGTTCGGGCACGACGAGAACGGCTGCGTGCTGCCGATCAATATCGCTCCGTTCGAGGTGCTGGTGGTTCCGCTGAACAACGACAAGCCGGAAGTGCAGCAGCAGGCGGACGCGATCTACAACTCGCTGAAGGACAAGGGCATCGACGTCCTGTGCGACGACCGCGACACCCGCCCGGGCGTGAAGTTCAAAGACGCGGACCTGCTGGGCATCCCGCTGCGGATCGTCGTCGGCGAACGCGGCCTGAAGGAAGGCAACGTCGAGATCAAGCGTCGCACCGACGACAAGCCGACGCACATCGACAAGGACGCTGCCGTCGAGCGGGCCCTGGCCATCGTCTCGGAAATGAAAGCGGCGCTCCAGCCGGAAGACTGACCGCGGCCAGCCCGCGGAAGCTCCCGAAGCGGCCTTGCTGCGCGCGGGATCCAACCAGACCATGCCGAAACGGAAGAACAAAACACGCAATCCGATCGCCGATTACCTCGTCTACGTCGCGCTGCGACTGTTCGAGACGGTCGTGCACATTCTCGGTGTTTCGACCAGCTATGCCATCGCGCGGTTTTTCGGCGACCTGATGTACAAGTTCGACCGCAAGCACCGGCGCATCGCGATGGAGCATCTGCGGCGGAGTTTCCCTGACTGGGACGAGCCGCGCCGCGCGAAGGTCGCTCGCGAGTGCTGCCACGAGCTGATGTTCTTCGGCCTGGAGCTGATGCTCACCACGCGCCTGGTCAACCTCTGGCGATGGAAGCGGTACATCCGGCTGCGGGACATGTCCGAGCCGCTTCGCATGGTGATCGAGCGAGAGCGGGGCATGATTTTCCTGACCGGGCACTACGGCAATTTCGAGGTGGCCGGGTACACCATGGCCACGCTCGGGCTGCCGACGGTTTCCGTGGCTCGAATGCAGGACAACCGCTATCTGAACGAACATCTTCTCGGCATCCGCCAGAAGAAGGGGCAGACGATTCTGGACAAGAAGGGCGCCACCGCGGAAATCCCCAACCTGCTGCAGCAGGGCGAGGTGGTGTGCCTGGTGGCAGACCAGGACGCCGGGCGCAAGGGCGTGTTCGTCGACTTCTTCGGAAGGAAGGCCAGCACCTACAAATCGTTCGGCCTGATGGCGATGAACTTCAACGTCCCGGTGGTGGTCGGGTACGGCCGGCGTCTGGGCGACACCTACAAATTCGAGGTCGGCGTCCAGCGGATCATCCAGCCGGAAGAATGGGCCGACAAGGACGACCCGCTGCGATGGATCACCGAGCAGTACACCCACGCCCTGGAGGACATCGTCCGCGAGCAGCCGGGCCAGTACTGGTGGTTCCACCGCCGCTGGAAGCACCGCCCGCGCGGAGAGCAGCAGCCCAAAGACGGTATTGCGTGATTATTCGACGATGGCGTAATTCTGCGACCTGTGGAAGCGGCCGGTCCCGTTCATCTTGACGGTCACGGTTCGGATTGCCATCCAGTTATCATCCTCATCGCGATCAGTACCCTTGATTGCCTTCCACCGCAGCGCCGGTTTCGTCGCGGACGGTTCCGTCGGCTCCGCCGTAGTCGACGTGGCGATTGTCGCGGATTTCGTTGGCGGCGGCAGGGCCCGCATCGCCGAGCAGCTTGATGCCGGTGCCCTCGGTGATGTTGCCGATGATCTTCACCCGCTCTGCCGGGAGGTCCACGCCCTTGTTCGTCTGCCCGAGCACCGTAATCGCCGGCTGGCCGCCACCGGTGCGGATGTGATTGTCGCGAATCTCCAAGCCGCGGACCGGGACCCGCCAGAGGCAGATGTACCGGTTCCCGCGGTTGTTGATGATCCGCGAGTCCCGCACGCCGACGTTCTCCCACGCCTCGTGCATGATACCCTCACCATCGTTGTACTTCGTGCCGTCCGGGCCGTAGTTGCTGTAGACCTCGTAATCGTTGCCCTGCACCGTCCACCGCCAGCCCTTCATCTCCACCGCGCGGTTGTTGTTCGTAAAGTTGCTCAGCGTCAGCCCGGTGTAGGTCGGGCGGATCACCCCCGGCTGGTAGCGGATGACATTCCAGCCGACAAACGTGCCGTCGCCGCTGGTCTTGATCGCAACGCAGCCGGTGTTGAACACGTAGTTGTTCCGGATGATGATGCCCTTGGCCAGGCCCCACGCCGGGGGGATGTCCGTCCCGGACTCGGGCGTCGGCGGGCTGGTGACCTTCTGCACGTCGGTCCATATCTGCAGCGCCTTGGCCAGCGGCTTGGGGTTGACCATGATGCCCGGTCGGTTGTCGTAATCGAAGGGCACGTCGATGGTGACGACTTCCTTCGTCTTCGGTTTCTGGTGTGTAGCGGGTTTGTCCTTGTAGACGCGGAAACCCGGCTGGGTGAAGTTCGCCTCTCCGCCGCCGGGGATGCGGTTACCGGCAATCAGCACGTCGCGTCGGGCGTAGCAGTGGATGGCCGCGGCCTCCCGATCGGTCCAGCGCTGCCACGGGTGCTGCCACTCCGTCGGCACCTGCGGGTCCAGCGTGGCCGCGTTGCGGAGTATGTTCCCGCAGACCAGGAACCGTCCGCCGGCGGTGCCGTCGGCGAATCGCTTGGGGAAGCCCTTCCACCGGCCCAGATGAACGTGGCCGTGGTGGATGTCGAGATTGATCACGCCGACGTCCCTGCCGGTGTCGGGCTCGGCCAGCTCGATGCCCTTGAACGCGCTGTCGCGGGCAGTGCCCTGACCGGTGAGTTTCGGCTTGTATCGGGGGAAGATCAGCTTCGTCGGCAGGCTGTATTCGGCGTTTCGCGGGTCGCTCGAGCCGTCCGGCTGGGCCCCGCGGAGGATTACACCGCTTCGCAGTCGCACCGTTTCGTTGAGTTCGTACTCCCCCGGCGGGAAGTAGATCACCCCGCCGGTCTCGGCGAGTTGATCCTGGGCGGCTTGGATTTTGGCGTCCCAGTCGGAGCCGGCCTGCTGGGTGATGTCGATCACGCGGGCCCAGTTCAGTTCCGCCGGCCAGCTCGGCCAGTTCGGGCCCGTGCCCAGCAGTGCCGTTGCTTCGGGCAGGCGAGCCGGTCGGGATGTTCCTTCGAACGGAATCTCGCGTTCCATGGGTCCCTTCTTTCGGTTGAAGAAAACCGTCGCCGTGCCCGACAGCGGCCCCGGGGCGGTGGAATCATCCAGGGTGACGCGGATTCTCCGCCACCCATACCGGAAGTCGAACGTCCCGCTGACGGTGCCGTCGTCATTGATCTGCAGATTGGAACCGTCCACCCGCATCGACCGATTGCCCCGATGGATCGCCGGACCCCGCAGCGTGGTCGACAGCCACGGGCGAGCCGGCCGGAAGAACTTCAACGTCACGTCGCTCCGGTCCTTCCCGGCAAACCAGGTTGCTCCGGGCAGCCGGATCTCATAGACGTCGTGGTCCTGCATCGTCGGACCCGCCTCGGCACCCAACTGGTCGACCGGTCCGCACCCGGACAGCAAAACTCCCGATACCGCTACGACAACGACGGCCACGACGCCGGCCGAAAACTTCGTATTCATGTCTGCTCGCTCTTCTGAAACCTACTGAACCACGAATGGAGGAGGGATTGTAGCCGATGCGGCCGCCAATTGGCCACCCTTTCAGCAGGCAACCCGCGCCCGTCTCACCCGAGAAGCCCGGCCAGGAAGGAATGCACGGTCTCGGCCAGGACGTCCGGCTGGTATCCGCCCTCCTGCACGACCAGCGTCGGCAAATCCAGCGACCGGATCCGCCGCCCCGCTTCGGTCAGGTCCGATGCGTCCAGGCCGAAGCCTCCGGTGACCGGTTCGCCGGGGCGGACATCCGAACCAAAGCTCACGACCAACCGTTGCGGTCCGCTCCCGGCGACGATGCCCAGCGCTTCATCCAACGCGCCGAACCACTGCTCGGGACCGGCATCCACAGCCAGAGGCAGGTTCACGTTGCTGCCCGCGCCGTCGCCGGTGCCCTTCTCAGCACTGGAACCCCAGAAGAACGGGTACGTTCCTGCCGGGTCGCCGTGGACGCTGACAAACAACACGTCGCCCCGGCTGTAGAATATCTCCTGCGTACCGTTGCCGTGGTGCGTGTCGATATCGAGAACGGCTACGCTTCCGTGGCCGGAAAGGATCTCCGCTGCCAGCGCGGAATTGTTGACATAGCAGAAGCCCGCACAGCGGGCCCTGCCGGCATGGTGACCCGGCGGCCGACAGGCCACGTAGACGCAGCGCCGCCCCTGCCGGACCAGCCGCGCTCCTTCTGCCGTCGCCCCGGCAGCACCGAGGGCGGCCTGCCAGGTACCGGGGCCGATCGGCGTGATGGTGTCGGCGCAGTACCGCCCTGCCTGGTGGAGGTTCATCTTTTCCGGTGGAGGCGCCAGCGGGTTGATCGCGAATTCATACGGGATCAGCCGGGCCCCGTCGACCGTGTCCTGAGCCTGGCGACTCATCCACTCCAGGAAATGCACGTATTCGGGGCTGTGGATGGAGGTCAGCTCCGCCGGATCGATCGGCTCGGCGGGTAGCAAGTCGAATCTCTCGTCCGAACCGAGCCGATCCAGCACAGTATAGATGCGAACCGGCGTCTCCAGCGTCGGCTGAACCTGCCCCTCGGAGAGCATGTTCTTCTCGTCGTGTTGGTCGTGTTGCGGATAGTGGACAACCGGCATTGAGTCTGACGCGGCACACATGGGCATCCTCTCGGTCTGAATCGGGTTCAGACCATTCTATCGCCGGTCCCGCCGGTTCAAAGAGAACACCCGTTGCGCCGGTGAAAGCGGGGACAGGGTCGTCGGCCGGGGCCGGCAAACCTCCCCACCAGCCGACCGACCCGCCCGCTTCGGTTCTCCCCGTCTGTCGCTCTCTACCAGGATGCGACGGCCTGACGCGCCCACGCCCTGCCGCTGCTCAATGGCTCCAGCAGTTGCTCCTCGCGAATGCCCATCCCTGCCGCACACTGCGACATGGCCTCCCACGCTCCGGTTTCATGGGCGATCGCCATATCCAGCACGCTGCGAAGCTCGTTGCTTTCGCCCAGCAACGCCCGCTTGATCGCCGAATCCAGTGGAATCCGTTCCAGGGCCTCTGCCATCGTCATGTCCAGAAATGCGTCGATCACCGAGAACAGACCGACCAGGAACAGGTCGGACTCCCTGCCGCCGAGGCGGGCCACCCCGGCCAATGCTTCGCACGTCCGCGCACGCAGCAGAGATGTAAAAATCAGTTCCGATGGCTTCTCCTCGCCCAGTTTGCTCAGCGCAAGCAGGGAGAACCATTTGCGGATCTCCTTCGGCCCCAGCAGCACCAGCGCGTGATGCACAGAATGAATCTCTGCGGAGAACCCGAACCAGGCGGAGTTCATGAACCGCAGGAATTTGTAGGTCAGCCCCGGATCCTGCTTCATCAGGTCCTGGATTTCCGCATAGTCCGGCTGGGGCGAATTGGCTTCGGTCAGGATCTGCACGTACGTCATGCGGTTCATGGGAATCTTCTCGCCGGACCGGATGACCGGCTTGGAGAAGAAGTAGCCCTGGAAGTACTCGTAGCCCCACTCGCGGGCCCGCTGGTATTCCTCCTGGGTCTCCACCTTCTCGCCCAGCAACGCCACCCCGTAAGGGGAAAACCGCTCGTAGAGTTCTCGCTGCTGCTCGGGCGTGGTGGCCATGAAGTCGACTTTCACGATATCCGCCAGTTCGACGAAGGCCGAGTCGACATGCTCTGCCGTCGCGTCGTCCAGCGCGAGCATGTACCCGGCCTTCCTGAGTTTCCGGCAGGCCGCCAGCGTCTGCTCGTCCGGCTGGATGTTCTCGAGTATCTCGATCACCACGCCTTCGTTCGGCAGGAGTTCGGGTACCGACTGCAGCAGAAGATTCCGCGTGAAGTTGATGAACCCGCGTCGGCCTTCGGTCAGATCGTCCAGGCCGATGACAAGAAAGCTACCGGCGATGACATCCAGCGTCGCCTGGTCGGCATCCATGTCGGCAGGGAAGAAGTTGTCCAACCCGTTGCGGAAGAGCAACTCGTACCCGAATACGTCCCCCTCACGATCAAAGATCGGCTGCCTCGCTACAAACGCTTCCATTTCCCGCTCCAGATCAAAGGTCCCAAACGCCTGCGTCCCCGGAAACACGCCGCCTTCTCCTGCAGACATGTCCTTGTATAGATACTCGACACAAACCGTAGCGTGCTTCAGGTCTTTCTGCGCAATTGTGTACATCCGGTTGATTTTTCCTGCCGCGGCGGCATAAAGGCAGGAGACACAGGGGATGTGAGCGCTGGGGTCGCCACAGATGAACGCAGATCTCTGCGGCGGACCGTCGAGTGGCTTGAGGCCCCGGCAGACCGGTAGAGTGCGTACCGCCATTGCGGGTGTTTGGCAACACCGCATAGGAGCCCAACGAGAGTTTTGAAGCCCGGCTGAGGGGAGCCGGCACGGTTCCTCGCCGCAGCAGGCCTGCAGTCGTCCCTACGGGACTACGGGAGCCGAAGGAAGAGAAGGAAGCCCCGTCGCCGGCGAAGGCGAAGCTATCGGCACACCCGACCCGGAAGGCCGTACCATCGAGGGCGAAAAGGACGAGACCTCCGGCCGGATGAAGGAACGCGAAACCGACGACCCCGACCGTTGACGGTAAAACGCAGATGCGTTAGCTTAGCCGGCGCCATAAGATGATACAGGCGCCGCGGTCGGTGCCGCCGGGAACCGTGCTTTCGGGAGCCGATGCCTTGGACAACAACAATGCGAGCCTGCGTAAGGGGCTGACCACCGTTCATGTGTTCGCCATCGCCTCCGGTGCGATGATCAGTTCCGGACTGTTCATCCTGCCCGGGCTGGCCCACGCCATGGCCGGGCCGGGCGTGATCGGGTCCTATCTGCTGGGGGGGCTGCTGGCGACCGCCGGGGCGCTGAGCATCGCGGAACTGACCACGGCCATGCCGAAAGCAGGCGGGGACTACTTCTTCATCACACGCGGGTTCGGGCCCGGAGTGGGCACCGTCGCGGGCATCCTCAGCTGGTTCTCGCTCTCGCTCAAAGGCGCCTTCGCCATCGTCGGCATGGCCACCTTCGCGGCGATGATCGTGCATCTTCACGGGCTGCTGCTGGGGGCGATGCTTCTGCTGGTTTTCGTGGGGCTGAATCTCATCGGCGTGCGGGAGGCGGCCCGGGCGCAGGTTGCTCTGGTCGCGGGGCTGCTGGTGCTGCTGGTCGGCTATGTCGGGTTCGGGATCACGCAAGTGGAAACCGAGGTGCTGCTCCCGCTGGCGCCGCACGGAATCGAGCCGATCTTCACGACGACCGGGTTCGTCTTCGTCTCGTACGGCGGGCTGCTGAACGTCGCGAGTATCGCCGAGGAGGTCCGCCGGCCGGGCAGGACGATCCCGCTGGGGCTGATCCTCTCGCTGCTGGTGGTCACGGCGGGGTATACGCTGGTGGTACTGGTAACCAGCGGCGTGCTGGAAAGCGAGACGCTGAACCGGTCGCTGACGCCCATTTCCGACGGCGGGCGGGCCATCGGCGGGCAGTTCGGGTTCATCGCCATGAGCATCGGGGCGATTCTGGCGTTCGTGTCGACCGCCAACGCGGGCATCATGTCCGCCTCCAGGTACCTGCTGGCGCTGAGTCGCGACAGACTGCTCCCGCCGAAGCTCTCTGCCGTCAATCGCAAATTCGGCACGCCGCACGTTGCCGTCACGGTGACCGGAGCGGTCATCTTTGTCAGCCTCTTTCTGGAGCTGGACGTCCTCGTCGAAGCCGCTTCCACCGTGCTGATCCTGGCCAACATGCTCAGCTGCCTGTCGGTGATCGTGCTCCGCGAGAGCCGCCTGCAGAATTACAGACCGGCGTTCAAGGCCCCGCTGTACCCGTGGCTGCAGATCGGCGGGATTCTCGGCCTGGGATTCGTGCTGTTCGAGATGGGTATCGAGGCGTACTTCATCAGCGTCGGGCTGATCCTGATCGGCTTCCTGACGTACTGGTTCTACGGGCGGAAACGCGTCACACAAGAGTCGGCCCTGCTGCACCTGCTGGCCCGGCTGACCGCGCGAGAACTGGTGACCGGCTCGCTGGAGAGCGAGTTGAAGCAGATCGTCCACGAGCGGGACGAGGTGGCGCTGGATCGTTTCGACCAACTGGTCGAGAACGCCCCGGTGCTGGATATCGATCACGCCATGCCCGCCGCGGAACTGTTCGACCAGGCCGGGCAGAAACTCGCCCCCCGCCTCGATCTGGATGCCGAGACCATCGCGGACATGCTGCGCCGGCGGGAAGAAGAAAGCAGCACGCTCCTCGGCCCGACGCTGGCCGTGCCGCATATCATTCTGCCCGGCGAAGGGAAATTCGAGCTGCTGCTGGCCCGCGCCAAACCGGGCTTCCGCTTCTCGGAAGCTGCCGACGAGGTGAAGGCCGTGTTCATCCTCGCCGGCAGCACCGACGAACGGAACTTCCACCTGCGGGCCCTCGCCGCCATCGCGCAGATCGTGCAGGAGAAGGATTTCCAACGCCGCTGGGAATCGGCAACCAGCCCACAGGCCCTGCGAGATGTCGCCCTGCTCAGCGACAGATCGCGACACGGCGCCGGTTCATAGACAGTGATTGTGAGATGATGCAAGGCCATCCGTCCCGCGTGGTGGGTCTCCGCACGTGTTTGGCAATGTTATGAGCAGAGCAACAGCCGTTCATAGCCTGCTTGATGCGGAGTTGGCAGGGTTCGCTTCCACACCTTCCGAGACTTGCAGTCGTCCCTCCGGGACTTTTCACCTGGAGCGGGGGAGTGGTTGTTGTTCGCTTGTTTCCACGGGCTTGCGCCCCGTGGCTACTGGCAATCGTCCCTACGGGACTTTTTTATCGGGCTCGGAGTCTGTTTACTGCCCGCTGCTTTCCACGGGCTCACGCCGCATGGCTGCTGGCAATCGTCCCTACGGGTTTGACTCACCCTTCCTGCCGTTCGCCCCGGAGGGGCCCGAGAAAGTAGCCACGGTCGCCAGACCGTGCATCCCCACTAAACAGATACGGGTCTCCTGACCCCCAACGGAACCGACCTGTCCGCTATAAACACCGCGCCCCGTTGGCGGGTCGGGAGACCCGCCAACCGGTCATGATGGCCCCCTCTTTCGCGTGGTGGGTCTCCTGACCCACCACGTTGCAGAGTGTCCGCTATGAACACCGCGCCCCGTTGGCGGGTCGGGAGACCCGCCAACCGGTCATGATGGCCCCCTCTTTCGCGTGGTGGGTCTCCTGACCCACCACGTTGCAGGATGCCCCAAACACGTCCGCGTCCGTATCCACCCCGCGGCCGAAGCAATCCGCAATCGCCACTCCCAAGTCAACAATCACATCATTCCAACTCGTCCACCGCCTCGGCCACCGCCTGGATTGTCGCATCCACGTCGGCCTCGGTGTGGGCCAGCGAGAGGAACATGCAGTGGCCGGGATGCAGGTAGTGCCCGCGGTTCAGCGCGCCGATCAGCATGCGGATCGTTCGCGGTTTTTCCTCTGCCGGCTCGATAACCGGTTGCGGCATGGCTGGATGACCGGTCAGGCGGTAGGCCACCCCGCCGTCGGCGCAGGCTTTGTTGATCCCGTCAATCAATCGCTGCCCGAGCCGGTGCTGGTAGGAAATCCCGTCCCGCCTGCGCATCTCGCTGGTTACCGTCTCCAGCGCCACCAGGCTCAGCAACTCGCAATGGAACGTCGCCGCCAGCCAGCAGGCCTGGGCACGGTCGTCGCCCATCACCTCACGCGTGCCGACCAGGTAACTCCCGGGCAGCCCGTTGCAGCAGGCCTTGCCGAACGTGGCCATGTCCGGCTTGAGATTGTACAACTCGCACGCCCCGCCGTAGGCGACGCGGAACCCGGTCTTCACCTCGTCCATCACGCACAACGCGCCGTACCGGTGGGCCAGATCGATGCAGCCCTGCAGATAGCCCTCTTCCGGGCCTTCTTCCTGGATCGTCTCCACAATCACGCCGGCGACCTTCCCGTCGTACTTCTTCAGCAGGTCCTCCAGCGCGTTCAGATCGTTGTAGGGGAACGTCACCGACAGCTCGCCGGTGCATTTCGGCACGCCGGTCTGATCCACGGCAGTCCAGTCATACCAGCCGTGATACCCGCACCGCAGGATCACGTCCTTGCCCGTCACCGCACGGGCCACGCGGATGGCCGCCGCGGTCACGGCACTACCGCCGAGCATCAACCCGGCCATCTCCGCCCACGGGTTCAGTTCGAGCACCAGCTCCGCGGCCCGCAGTTCCGCCTCGTGAGCCGTGCTGAAGATGTTGCCCTGCTCCATCTGCTTTGCCACCGCGCTGTTGAGCACAGGGTCGGCATGGCCGAGAAGGATCGGACCGAACCCAAGCAGGTAGTCCAGATACGAATTCCCGTCCACGTCCCAGAACCGCGGCCCCTTGGCCCGGGTGGCGAATACCGGGTAGCCTCTCTCCAACATCTTGTGATTGCGTTTGTGCCCCTGACATCCGCGGATTAAAATGCGGTCTGATGCCTCCAGCATCTCCCGCGAGCGATTGATCATGACGTTCTGCATGTAAAGTCTCCAATTCTGTTGCTGAGCCGATTGCACACTTTACGCGGATACGGGTGCGTTTTCTGCGCCCATCGGCTCATTTTATGGTACGATTCATTCATGCTGAAGAGACACGACCAACAGGCCAAGCCGTTCGAGTTTCCACCCTCTGCCGGGACGTCGCAGTTGCATCTGGAGTATCACCGCGGTCGGCCGGAGGTGTACTATCACTATCATCCGCAGTTCGAGCTTCTGCTGGTGCGCGGGGGCGGCGGGCGGCGGATCGTCGGCGACGACGTGACCGACTACACCGGCCGGGACCTCGTGCTGATCGGGCCGAACCTCGCCCACAGCTGGATCGCCGAAGACGACGACACCGACGGCGACGACTTCCACGTGGCCGTCTTCACACGCGACGCGATCGGGATGGAATTTCTGGCCCGGCAGGAACTCTCGGGGGTCGAGAACATGCTGCGGTCGGCACAGCGCGGGTTGTTTTTCCCGGAGGCGGCCATCGAGCACGTGGAACAGAAGCTCACCGCGCTGCACGAGCTTCCCCCGTCCGGTAAGCTGCTGCAGTTCCTACTGGTACTGGCCGAGTTGGCCGAGGAAGGCGGCCGGCCCGTCGCCTCCGCAGCCTACGCCGAATCCGCCGGCCAGGCCGATCAGCAACGCTTTCACACCGTACTGCAGTTCATCCACGAGCATTTTCAGGATTCGCCGTCGCTGACCGAAGCCGCCCGCAGCGTGCACATGTCCGTACCGACGTTCACGCGGTTTTTCAAACGCATGACCGGTCAGACGTTCGTGGCGTATCTCAACGGCTGGCGGATCCGCCGGGCCTGCTCGCTGCTGATCAGTTCGGACGAATCGATCGTGAACATCGCCGGGCAGGCGGGCTTCGGCAACCTCTCGCACTTCAACCGCCAGTTCCATCGCTTGACCGGCACCACGCCCCGACAGTACCGGCGCCGGTACTCGACCTGACCCCCGCCGGTCCCGTCCGGATTGCCGACGCGGACGCAATCGGTTAGGACCTCCCACAGAAGCTCGACCACCACCTGGCGACCGTGGGGCCCCCCGGGGCGAACGGCAGGAACGAATTCCCGCACAAGTCCCGTAGGGACGATTGCCAGTAGCCCGCACCGGGTCGCAGGCTCTGTCCGCCACAGCGGTATTTGCCGCCGGAACCGGAAGCACCCTCCGGGCTCTGATAGAATACGCCGGTGCGGCCGGCGCTGGTGTCGGCCGGTCATTAGGTCAACATCGGGAGAGAATCATGTATGGCATGCGACTGTGGGCGTTCGGCCTGCTTCTCGTGGGGGTTCTGGCGACAACCGTGTTCTGCACTGCCGACGATGACGGCAGGAAGGGTTCGCTTCCCCGCCCCCGGGTTAAGGGGACGATATCGCTCGAGGCGGTTCTTGCCGCGCGGCGGTCGGTGCGGGACTACACCGCCAAACCGCTTGATACCAGCCAGATCGGCCAGTTGTGCTGGGCCGCCCAAGGCGTGACCGAGCCCGACTCCGGCAAGCGCACCGCGCCCTCTGCCGGAGCACTGTACCCTCTGGAGGTAGACATCGTCACCGGGGACGGTGTGTTCCGGTACGACCCGAGTTCGCACTCGCTCAAGCAGCGTCTGGAGACCGACGTCCGCGACCGGCTCAGCGCGGCGGCGTTGAATCAGCGTTGGGTGAAGACCGCCCCGGCTGTGATTGTGATCAGTGGCGTGGTGTCTCGGACCCAGCGGAAGTACGGCAAGCGCGCCCAGCGGTACGTGTACCTCGAGGCCGGGCACGCAGCCCAGAACGTGCTGCTCCAGGCCGAGGCCCTTGGTCTCGCCGCCGTGCCGGTCGGTGCGTTTCAGGACGCCGAGGTCGTCAAGGTTCTCGACTTGGGCAAGGGCGAAACGCCGATTTACCTGATTCCGGCAGGCCGTCCGAAAAAAGCGGACCGGGACGGGTAAGGCAATCGAGCGGCGAGAATGAACGGTCTGGGCAGGCCTCGGATGGTCCCCATCGGCGTCTCGGGCGCCGCCGTGGGAGGTTTTTCCGCAGTTTTCCGCAGGTAGCGACAGCAGAATTGTCGCCTTGCGAACATGGACTGTCTAATATGCGACACCAAACGAGCTGTACCTGCCGCTCGGGTTGGCGGTTTGTTGCTGCGTGTCGCGAATGTGTCGGCTCATCTGCTCCTTCAGGTCAGAGAGGAAGGCGTCGATTTCCTTCTTCTCGCCCTCGGCGACGAGTTCGACAGTGCCATCCGGCATGTTCTTGACGTAACCGGTTATTTCATATTGCTTTGCGGTCCGGGTGGACGTGTAGCGAAAGCCCACGCCCTGGACGTTTCCCTTGAACTTGACGATGCGTTGCTCAGCGGCCATACTGTCTCCTTCGGCGAATTCTATCCACTGCCGGAGCGGGAAGCAACCCTACCGCCCGCGACGCTGCGAGCCGCACCTGTCGCAAACCGCTTCTGTTACGCCACTTACATGAGGAGGCTGCCGTGATTTGCAAAGCCGTCGTCCCCATCGCCGGTCTGGGAACTCGCATGCTCCCGGTGACGAAGGCGTATCCCAAAGCTCTCCTCCCGCTGGTAGATGCCTCCGGGCGACTTCGGACAGTTCTGGACGCCATTCTGGCCTCCGCGGCCGCGGGCGGCTGCGACGAGGCTGCCGTCATCGTCTCACCGCATCAGCTGAATTCCGTGCGGGCAGTGCTTGCGCAACTAAGGGCGGAATCACAGGTTACGCTACCCTCCGTCGTGGAGTTTCTTGTGCAGCCGGAACCGGGTGGGTTCGGCGACGCGGTGATGCAGGCGGAGGATTTCGTAGCGGGCCGGCCGTTCCTCCTGCTGCTCGGCGACCATATCCACACGTCCGAGCCGGGCAGCCCCAGCCCCGTCCGACAACTGTGCGAGACGTTCGATCAGCAGAATGCAGTCGCAGCAACCGGGATGCAAGTCGTTGACGAGTCGGAACTTGCGAAAGTCGGCGTAGCGGCGGGCGAATCGGTAGACGGCAGGACCTTCCGGTGCACCGCCTTCGTCGAGAAGCCCTCTGCCGACCAGGCCCGAGCCATGCTGACCACGCCCGGCCTGCCGGATGGTAAGTATTTGGCTCACAACGGTATGTATGCATTCTCCGCGGAGCTATTCGCGTATTTGCACCGCCTGGAAGACCCCCAGACCTCCGGCGAGTTGCAACTCGCGGCCGCCCAGTCGCTTATGCTCAAGGAGCACCCCAGCGAGTACTTCCTGTTCCACGCTCCGTCCATTTCGTGGGACACCGGCAACCCAACCGGGTACGCAGCGGCCTTCTCCGCGTTCCGACGCCAGGAGATGTAAAGGTCTTTTACACAAGGTTTTCGCATTAGCCCATCCGTGGGCTCACAGGTCACCACTCCGGCGCCTGAAGTTTTGCACGGCTGCTGGAGCTTCTGGCGTTGCCCAATCTCGTCATCGCCCTTATAGTAATGCGGCCGGGCGTTTGCGCGGCGTGAATCAACAAGAGGAGTCTGTCATGAAGGTCTGGCTGGACGGCGAGTTGGTGGACAAACAGGACGCGAAGATCACTGTCTTCGATCACGGAACTCTTTATGGGGACGGGGTTTTCGAAGGCATCCGCGTGTACGGCGGGAAGATTTTTCGCTGCGCCGACCACGTGAACCGCCTGTACGAGTCGGCCAAGGCGATCCGCCTGTCGATTCCGTACAGCAAGCAGGAAATCGTCAAGGCCATGCAGGATGCGCTCGAGGCTAACTCCCTGCAGGACGCGTACATACGCCTAGTCATCACCCGCGGCCCCGGCACGCTCGGCCTCAGTCCGTTCAAGTGCCCCACGCCCTCGGTCTACATCATCGCCGACCAGGTCGCCCTCTACCCCGAGCACATGTACAAGAACGGCATGGCCGTGATCATCGCCGACTGGGTCCGCTGCAGCCGCGACATGCTGCCGCCCAAGGTCAAGAGCCTCAACTACTTGAACAACATCCTCGCCAAGATCCAGGCCATCGACGCCGGGGTCGAGGAGGCCGTCATGCTCAACAAGGACGGCAACGTGGCTGAGTGCACCGGCGACAACATCTTCATCGTCAAGGACGGCACGGTCTACACCCCGCCGAGCGAGGACGGCATCCTCGAGGGCATCACCCGCAAAGTCGTGATCGATCTGGCGAAAAGGGAGGGCATCCCGATCGAGGAAAAGAGCTTCACTGCCCAGGAGTTGTGCGAGGCCGACGAATGCTTCCTCACCGGCACAGCCGCCGAAGTCATTGCCGTGACAAAGGTTAACGGGACCACCATCGGCGACGGCAACCAGGGCCCGATCGCCGCACGCCTGTTCCGCGCCTTCCGCGACTACATCGCCGCCGGCGACTTCGAGTAACCCGCCGGCGGGCGGGCGCTACCCTGTGGGCGCCTGTTCTGACTACCGGACCACGTCGAAGTAGTGTGCGAAGAACGCCTCGGCGTCCACACTGGTGGCCACCTCATGCGGGCCGTCGGTATCCTCGGTGAAGACCGTCCAGCCAAGGGTCGGGTCGTTGAGGGACACCTCCACCGTCCCGGCAGCGTACTCGCAGAGTTCCGGCTGGAAGATCGCCACTGCCGCCAGCGGGTCATGGAAGATTATCCGTGACTGGCGGCGGAACCACACCTCCGCAAAGCGGCTGACCGGCTCGAGCACGCGGGCGGTGAATCGCTCGCGGACGTCTTCGGCGTCCATCACGCACTGCAGGGTTACATCCAGGCCGTGAGCGAGCAGGCGGTCCGGACTCTCCGCCCGGTGCCGGCTGAACAGCGACGCCGTCGCATGCGGATCGCACGAGGCGTTCCACTCCTTGCCCATGCCCTGGAAGTACCTGCCGCCCATGATCACCACCTGCTTGAGCAGCGCGGGGATCTCCGGATCGACACTGAATAGGACCGCGAGATTCGTGAATGGGCCGGTCGCCAGCAGCGTGACCTCGCCCGGGTTCTCGCGAATCGTCTGCCGCAGGAATTCGATGGCGTCGCCAATAACAAAGCCGCGCCTGCGGGACATGTCTTCCAATGCCTCCGCCTGCGCGGCTTGTGTCTGCTTCTGCGGGACGATCAACGGATCGCAGCACCCTGCGTGGATCGGCACATCGTCGCGGTCCACATTCCGACAGATGGCGCTGACCATCTCGGCTCGCAGATCCGCCTCGCCGGTGACCGTCGTGACGCCCAGCAGCTCGCATCGCGGCTGGGCAAGCAGGTACGCCAGTGCGACCGCATCATCGATGTCGGTCCCGATGTCGGTGTCGAAGATGACTTTCTCGGTGTTCTCTGCCATGGTGCTGCTCCCGATGCGGCGGAGCAACGCGGCGCGTTCGGGCGTTACTTCGCCTTGGACTGGCTGCCGCGGGGCATGGCAATGACGCCCGTGCGGGCCATCTCGCGGATGCCGTACGGCTCGGCCAGGTCGATGAACGCTTCCAGTTTATCCTCCGGACCGGATAGTTCAACCATCACGCTGTCGGGCGCGACGTCGACCACCTTCCCGCGGAACAGGTCCACGAGGCTGATGACCTCCGGCCGCTGGGGGGCGGGCGCGTTGACGCGGATGAGCATCAGGTCCCGCTCGACGACGTCCAGTTCGGCATAGTCGCGAACCTTCACGACCGGGACGATCTTGCCGAGCTGCTTGCGGACCTGCTCCAGCACGCGGGTACTGCCGATGACGACGATGGTCATGCGGCTGAGGTCCTCTTCCTCGGTGCGGCCGACGACGAGGGAGTCAATATTGAAGCCTCGGGCGGCGAACATGCCGGCCACGTGGGCCAGCACACCGGGTTGGTTCTGGACCAGGGCGCTGATAATGTGTTTCTTCTGAATATCTTCTGCGATTGCAGGCATGGTCGTATTCCTTTCTGGCTGGGGCGGCTCAGGCGAGCGTGCCCATATCCATTTCGTGCAGGCTCTTCCCGGAAGCGACCATCGGGAAGACGTTCTCTTCTTCCTCGACTTCGACGACCAGCACAGCCGGTCCGTCGTTGTAGTCGAGAAGCTCGCGGATTCCCTTTTCCAGCTCGTCCGGTTTGCTGACCCGGATGCCCTTGGCGCCGAACGCGTCGGCCACTGCGGCAAAGTCCGGGCACGGGTGCTGGACCGAGGAATACCGCTTGTCGTAGAACAGGTCCTGCCACTGGCGAACCATGCCGAGGAAATTGTTGTCCAGGACGACAAATTTCGCAGCCACCTTGTAGATCGCCGCGGTGACGATTTCCTGCATCGTCATGATGAAGCTGCCGTCGCCGTCGATATCGATGACCGTCTTGTCCGGGCATCCGAGCTTGGCGCCGATCGCCGACGGCACGCCATAGCCCATCGTGCCCAACCCGCCGGAGGTAATACACTGACGCGGGAACCGCCAGTCGTAATACTGGGCGGCCCACATCTGGTGCTGTCCGACGCCGGTGGCGATGATCGCTTCGTGGTTGGTCATCTCGCCCAGCAGGCGGACGACCTCCTGGGGCTTGCACCGGCCGTCTTTGGACTCCTTGCTGTAAGCCAGCGGATAGTCCTTCTTCCACCGGGCGATCTGCTCGTGCCACTCCGGACGGTCTTTGGTCTCGATGTACTCGAGCATCTTGGCCAGGATGTCCTTGGCGTCGCCGACGACCGGGACGTCCACCTCGACGGTCTTGGAGATCGAGGCCGGGTCGATGTCGATGTGGACGATCTTCGCATTGGGGGCGAAGGTCTCCAGCTTGCCGGTGACGCGATCGTCAAACCGTGCGCCGACGCTGACGATGCAGTCGCAGTTCTGCACGGCGAAGTTGGCGTAGGCGGTTCCGTGCATCCCGAGCATCTTCAGGCTCAGCGTGTCGGACTCGTCGAACGCGCCCATGCCCATCAGCGTGGTGGTGACGGGGATCTTGCCCTTGCGTGCCAGGGCGGTCAGTTCCTCTGCGGCCCCGGAGATAATCACGCCTCCGCCAACGTAAAGGACAGGCTTCTGCGCTTCGTTGATCGCCTCTGCGGCCATCTTGATTTGCCGGTTGTGTCCGCTCAGACGCGGTCTATATCCGGGCAGGCGAGGCTCGAGCTCCGGTTCTTCCTGGACGGTGTTGACCGTCGCGTCGACGGCGATGTCGACCACCACCGGTCCGGGCCTGCCGGTCCGGGCGATGTGGAAAGCTTCCTTAAGCACCCGCCCGAGATCCTCGGCCCGCTTGACCAGCGCGTTGTACTTGGTCACCGGACGCGTCACGCCGGTGGTGTCCGCCTCCTGAAAGGCGTCGTTACCGATCAGCGTGCTGCGGACCTGACCGGTGATTGCAACCAGCGGGATCGAGTCCATGTGAGCCGTCGCCAGACCGGTGACGAGGTTGGTCGCACCGGGGCCGGACGTCGCCAGCACCACGCCAACCTT
>JBKHHU010000033.1:0-23243 GCA_046539045.1 Phycisphaerae bacterium | reverse complement strand
GGAGATCCGCCAACCGCTGAAACACCGCTCCGCGCCGACTACTTCGGCTGGATCGTCCGGTCCAGAGCGGGCATGAAGTAGTCGTTCATCACGTGCTCCCAACTCATCTGGCCGGCGATCTTGTACCCGTCGGCGAGCAGGCGTTTCATCGTTTCTTCATTGCGGGGCAGCACGTCCATCAGTTGCCCGGCGATGCGCTCGCACTCGGTCGCTTCGATCCGGTCCCGCTGGGCGATGGTCAGGTTCTTCAGTTCCTCCACACCCATCGGATGCGGGAGGTCCAGGAAATCGCCCTCGATGACGTTGTCGTACGCCTTGCCGTCGGCGGCCCGGCGGGCGAAGCCCACGCACCCGCAGACGTTGGACACGATGCACACCGCTCCGTAGGCAAGCGGCTCAAACTGGCTGATGCCGTACGGCTCGTAGATGCTCAGGCCGAATTCCACGTCCGTCCCGCGGCGGATGTCGGCGAAGGTCATGTCCTCGGGCATCCGCCGGCCGCACACTTCCGGATTCCAGTCCCACTGGTTGACCAGCACGGCCCGGACCGCTTCGTGCTCGGCGTTGAAGGCGTCGACCATGTCGCCGAGGTCTTCCTCGCCCTGGCACAGGTCCGGATAGCCCTTCTCGTGCCCGACGGGCCAGCCGTACACGCGCTCCATCTGCCGCACGTCGCGAGGGCGACGCTGCCCGGCCATGGTTCCCAGCAGGAAATAGGCAGCCGTCTCGCCGCGCTTGCTCAGCAGCGGGTCCATCTTGTGCAGCACGTGCAGGTCGCGCCAGAGGCCCTTGCTCAGCACCGGTCGGCAGACGTGTGTGCAGATCCAATCCGGCCGCCGGCCGATGAGCGTTTCGGCGTAATCCTGCATCCGTTCGCGGCTGGTGGTTTTGTCCTTCAGGGTGATCTTGTCTGCGGGGATGCCGTTGTAGACCAGGTCGATGTCGACGTTCTTGAAGTGCTTGTCGAGGAACTTCAGCTCCTCCACCACGAAGTCGCCGACGGCGAAAACGTGATCGCAATGTCTTGCCGCCTTTACCAAAGCGTGCTTGTAGTTGCCGAACACCTGCGGGAAGATGTCTTCCACGGTCCTGCCGTTCTCGCTGCAGGTCTCCAGGATGTTGTAGAAGGACGTGTCGTGCCCTTCGCATTTCTCCACGATCGGCCGGACCGAGGCGACCTCGTGCGCGTAGAAGACCGACTTCATGTGCCGCGCGCCGTCGAGGATCGCCTTGAGCACCAGGGGCATGCCCATGTACTCGTGTCCGAGCAGCACGACCTGCTCGTCGGGGTCGCCTTCGGCTTCGAGGGCCTTGAGCGCCTCGAAACCGGGCTCGGCGAGGCGGACGTATTCTTCATATTCCCAGGCGTCCTCAAACTCCGCCGACGGGACGGCGAACTTCTTGAACAGCTCGGCCTTGAACAGGTTCAGGCGCTTCTGGTTTGCATGGAACAGATCGAACAGCAGCACCTCGCTCTCGACTTCCCGCCCGGTACACGGGTCGTGGACCTTCCGGGTGCCGTAGATGATCCCGACGTCGTAGCTCTTCTCGATCGGGCGGAACTTTTCTTTCCAGGGCGAGGGGGTAATCGCGTCCAGCGAGCTGTAGATCACCTTCCCGCCTTCGCCCAGGCGTTTGTTGACCGGCTGATCGGTCCGGAACAGCGGGCCGACGAGAATGGTGCGGCTGACGGTTTCGCGGTAGGCGTCGGCGGTCATGAGTCCGGCGATAACCGCCCCGATCCCGCCGATCTTCTCGACGGCTTCGTGCGTCACGTGTACTACGATCATCGTGTTCTTTCTGTGCTCGCCGCCGGGGCATACCAGGCGGTGTTTCTTCGTGGTATCTACTGATGCGTCTCCCGTTCGGCCGGGAGAGTCTGTCTCAGTACTGTATAATCGACTGATCGGGGTCCGCAAATGAAGTGCGAGCGAAATCCGGGGCAAATTCCGCCCCGGCCCGTTGCATTTGCCGGCCCGCACGAATACCTTCATGCCCTGAAACAGACACCGTCCCCGAGTTTATGAGGTACCCATGGCACTGCTGGAAGCCGGCTCCACTACCGAAATCCTGACCGAAAAACACGTTAGCGCCCTGATCGCCTCGAGCGTCGAGCACCTCCAGCCGGAGGGCAAGAGCTTCCTGTTCATCATCCCGGACCTGACGCGCACCTGCCCGCTGCCGATGATGATCAAGCACCTGTATGACCATATCGGCAAGCGCGCCAAGCAGTTCGACCTGCTGATCGCACTGGGAACGCACCCTGCTCTGACCGAGGAGCAGATCGACCAGCTGCTGGGCGTCGACCCCGGCTCGCGCGAGACGGCCTATCCGAACATGCGGGTGTTCAACCACGACTGGAAGAGCCCCGATGCGCTGACGAAGATCGGCACGTTGACCGCAGAGACCGTCGAGGAGATCACCGGCGGGCTGTTCTCGCAGGATATCGACGTGACGCTGAACAAGCTGGCGCTGCAGTACGACAAGGTGGTCGTCTGCGGTCCGGTGTTCCCGCACGAGGTGGTGGGCTTTTCCGGCGGGGCCAAGTACTTTTTCCCGGGCATCTGCGGTGAGGAGCTGCTGAACTTCTTCCACTGGCTCGGGGCGGTGATCACCTGCCCGAAGATCATCGGCAACAAATGGACGCCGGTTCGCAAGTTGCTGCACGCAGCGCTGGGCATGATCCCCGCGGACACAGCCGCTTTCTGCATGGTCGGCAAGGGGCACGACCTGGCTGGGCTGTTCTTCGACAGCGTGGCCGAGGCGTGGTCCGCGGCGGCCGACCTGTCGGACCAGTTGCACATCACCTACGTCGACAAGCCGTTCCGAAGCATTCTGTCCCGCGCTCCGCTGATGTACGACGAGATCTGGGTCGCGGCTAAGTGCATGTACAAGATGGAGCCGGTCGTCGCTGACGGCGGGGAGCTGATTATCTACGCTCCGCACGTGGAGGAGATTTCCGTCACTCACGGTAAGCTGATCCGCGAGATCGGCTATCACACGCGGGACTACTTCGTCAACCAGTGGGAGAAGTTCAAGGACTACCCATGGGGCGTGCTGGCCCACTCCACGCACGTTCGCGGGATCGGCCGATGGGTGGACGGTGCGGAACAGCCGCGGATCAAGGTCACCCTCGCCACGCGCATCCCCAAGGACGTCTGCGACGCGGTCAACCTCGGCTACCGCGACCCGGAAAGCATCGACGTATCCCAGTGGGAAGGCCGGGAAGCCGAAGGCAAGCTCTACGTGCCCAAGGCCGGCGAAATGCTCTATAAGCTCAAGAACGGCCCGAGTTGGCAGGTGGCGGACTGACAGAAACCATACCGGACGCACCGCCCTGAGCGGTCGCGGACACAACATGAAACGGTGGGCGGTGATTTTACGCCATCAGCAGCAGGCTGCCGGCCATGACGCCCATACCGGCCAGCAGTCCGTAGAGGGAATCATGACCTTTTCCGTAGGCCCTGCTGGTCGGCAGCAGTTCGTCCAGTGAGATGTAGACCATGATCCCGCCGACCGCACCGAACAGCACGCCCATCAGCTCCGGGCCGATGATCGCCCGGAGCACCAGGTATCCGATCAATGCTCCTGCCGGTTCGGCCAGGCCGGACAGTAGCGAGTACATGAACGCCCGCCTGCGGTTGCCCGTAGCGAAATAGATCGGAACCGATACGCTGATGCCCTCCGGGATGTTGTGCAGCGCGATCGCCACGGCAATGACCATACCCAGCGTCGGGTCGTCCAGGGCGGCGAGGAACGTCGCCAGGCCTTCCGGAAAGTTGTGTATGGCGATGGCAAGGGCCGTGAACAGCCCCATGCGGTGCAGCTTCTTGGCGTCCTTGTGCAGTACCTCCTGCGGGTCCAACCCCTCGTGCAATGCGTCGACCTGCCCCTCAACGGGCACGTCGTGCGGGTTCTCCGCCGAAGGGATGAACCGGTCGATCAGCAGGATCAGCCCGATCCCGCCGAAGAACGCCAGCGTCGCCCACCCCATTCCCGCGTTCTCCCCGATCGATTCGCCCAGTTCCTCCGCGGCCTTGGGCAGGATCTCCATGAACGAAACGTACAGCATCACCCCGGCAGAGAAACCCGTCGCCACCGAGAGGAACCGGTAGTTGGTCCGCTTGGCAAAAAACGCAATCGCGCTGCCGATCCCTGTAGACAGTCCCGCGAACGTCGTCAGGCCCAGTGCTATCCAGAAATTGTCCATGCTGCTACCGCCCTCAATTCCAGTACCGTGATTGACCCGCGGTAGCCTACAAGTACGGTGGGCAATTGGCAAGCAACGGGATTCCCTTGGAGCGGGCCCGGTGCCCGGCACCGATCCGGTTCGGCTCACCCGCCGAGGAGTCCGACAGTCAGGTCAGTCGGTCCCGTCGCCCAACGGGCGCCGAGAGGCTACCTTGTGACGGTGGTTTCCGGTTCGTGAGCGAGGGGTGTGGTTGGAGGTCGGCAGTATTGCCCCTTGGCGAACTGCTCCGGCTGGCCAAGGGTAATCCCCGCCATGGAGTATTTGTCGCGGACGTCGTGAATGGTGATTCTGCCGACGCACCGGCCGGGCTGGCGACCGATGGTGTCTCCGGTTTCGGGGTCAACGATCGGCTCGCCCTGCCGGCAGACTTCATAGACCGTGCCGACCTTCAGCCCGCGGTTGGTGCCGCCGTTGAGGATCACCACGCCGGCGTCGCGGACCATCGCCACGCGGGGCTGCCACCTGCGCGACGGGATGCTGTCGGTCACGCGTGCGACGGCGTCATTGATCACCTCTGCCGTGGCGCGTCCCAGCGGTGTGCGGTAGAACCGGCTCCCGCCGAAGTTGATGTCTTTGTATTTCGTCCGGACGCTTCCGCCCGACCCGGCAGAGACGGTGCGTTCGAGGCTCTCGCTGCAGACGATCTCCCCGGATTCGACGTCGACAACATAGAGCGTCATGGAAATCAGCGCCTCGTCGGCCTTGCCGAACAGCTTCCAGTGCTCGGTAGCGACGGCGCCTTCGCTGCTGCCGGTGTGGCCGAAGTCGGTGATGGTTCCCTTCACGAGGAACTGGACGTTTTTGAGCCTGCCCGGCTGGGCGCGTCGCTGTCGGCGAGTGAGCCCGGAATTCTGTATTCGCAGTTCCTTGAGGACTTCCTCGATCTCCGGCCGCTCGATCACGTGGAACCGTCTGGTGGCCACGAGTCGGTCGACCAGCACGTCTCGCATGCCGTCGCCCAGATCCCACCCGAGCCCGACCAGCGGGGCGCGGTTCTCGAATTTCATCACCGCCACCGACGGTTTGAGCCAGTCCTTGGGCGGGTCGGGATAGTCGCTGAACGGCGACCGACCGCAACCGGAAGCCGCGGCGATCAGGAGCAGCAGAATCGGCAGGATATATCGCAACAACCGGCTGGTGCCAACACTCATCTCGCACACTCCAAAATCGGGGGTCTGGCTTTGGTATCGACACGGCCGGTTCGTTGGGTTTAGTTCAGGTGGGCGATTTCCCCCGCGGCTTTCCGCAGTTTTCCGCAGTTCTTCGCAACTGTGGGCCGTTCCGCGCAGGCACATCGGCGTCATTCGGCGGGTTGAGAGGTCGGCTGGGTGCTCGGAATGCGGACCGGCTGGGTCGTGGCGGCGATACCTTTCGAGCCGATACCCAGAACGATCGGTGAAACGTCCGGCTCGGGCGCGGAATCGGCCGCCCTGCCGCGGGTGCAGTCGTTTGGCTTGGCGGGCAGCTTCACCTTCAGGTCAGCCGCCTTGCCCTGAACGTCGAGGTATACGCTGAGCTCGGGCCAATACTCGATGTGGATCTCTTTCCACCTGGATTTCGGGCCGCGAAGGCGACGCAGGTTCCGCTCCACGTTGGCCACGCGCTCCCAGCCGCCTCCGGTGCGTCGGAAGTACCACAAGTCGATGCGCCAGATCATGTTGCCTCCGGACGCATGGAACGGTCGCGTGCGCATCTGCTCGACCAGCATCGTGGCCCTGCGGCCTTGCCCGTGGAGGTAAATCACCCGCTGGATATCCAGGAACTCCTCCAGATCCCGGACGAATTCCAGCAGCGATTCGGCGTCGGCGTTGGTGAAGGTGTGCGTTTTCTCTTCCGGCAAGTTCAACATCTCACGCCGTTTGGCGGCCATTCGGATCAGGCGGGCGTCCACGAAATCCAGATCGATCCCCTCAATGTCCCGTCCGTCGGTTGTGCGAATGCACAGGTCATATCTGCGGTCGCCGGGCAGATTCGCAAATTCGAACGAGCCCGTTTTGCGGTTGAAGCTCTTGGGCTTCCAGGTCCGACCGCCGGCCCGGCTGACAAGCGCAAGCGACTTCACCTCCCCCGGCCGGTCGATTGTCCCGCGGATCGACCCGTTTGCCGGTTTGGAGATAACCGGCTTAACATCAGGCAGTTGCGACTCCCCGTTACCGTCGGACCGCGTGGCGAGAACGGTTCCCGCCGCCAAGAGCCCAACCAGAATTCTCCATCGCAGAACCATCATGCATTCCTGTTTTCGGCGCACCTTCTGAAACACCGACGCCTCCATCCCGTCCCGCAATAAGAAGGGAATTTCGCGCCCAAATCAACCCCGCCCCGCGACGGCTGGGATATCTTGCTCTTGCATGAAGACCGGTCGGCACTATATTCTTAAGTCACCAATTCCTACCAATCATACGAGGCAGTAACATGAAACCCTTCGTATTGCTCTGGCGTATCCGGTGCCTTACATGCATCGTGTTGTCGATGCTGATAGTTACGTCAGCCTACGGACAGGACGGTCTGCGCATCAGCGCCCCTTCGCGAGGGCTGTCGCTGGTCGGGCGCCAGAACACATGGGGCGTACATTACCTCACCGCCACCAATGAATCATCGGAAGATCGGAATCTTCGCGTCCAGCTCGACAGCAGCAGCTCCAGCGAGGGCCGACGGGTATACAGCATCACAACCACCGTGCCGGCCGGCTCGGCGCGTCGGCTGGTTCTCCCGGCCGAGTTGCTGTCCCTCGGTACCGAGGAATCCCGCAAGCCGTTCTGGGACAAGGGCAAACCGTTCCCGGCGGAGCTGACGTTCACTCTTTGGGATGCCGATACCAACCAGCGCCTGGGCATGGAGAATAAGCTCGTCAACGTGCTCCGACCGGACGTCACCGCCGTCTGCTGGATATCCGACCCGGACACCGCAACGATCTCGCCGGCCGATGATTACATCGACGAACTGAAAGAGGAACCGCTGGGAGACGTGCAGAAGGTCTCGCTCACGCAACGCGACCTGCCGGAGCGCTGGTTCGCCTACTCTTCCATCGACATCATCCTGCTGGATGCCATCCGGGTCGATCAGATCAACCCGAATCAGCTGATGGCCATGCTCGACTGGGTCCGCCAGGGAGGCACGATGGTGCTGGTCGGCAGCACGCATCTTCCGCAGATGCTCACCGGCGAGTTGGCCGAAGCTGCCGGCGTGGTCGCTTCAGGCCATCACGAGATCGACCGCCTTGACGCCACCCAACTGGAAGTGACCAACCCGAGCGAATTCATCGTGGACTTTGACGCGCCGGTTCCGGTGGTCGAACTGGAACCGACTTCCGCGCAGGTGCTGTACACGGGCAACGATCTTCCCCTGCTCACGCGCAACGTGCTGGGCGAGGGGCAGGTGCTGACGCTGGCGGTCCCGTTCCGCGCGATCCGCGATGAGCAGGCCCAGGCTGTCTGGCACACCGTAGGCCGGTCGCGCAACGTCCTTCCGCCGGTGGCTGCCAATCAGTTCCTCTCCCCGGCGCGTGAGACGCTGGTGAAGATCGCCGGTCGTCGAGGGCCGGACCGGATCGTCCCAGTGACGATCATCCTCATCGTGGCCCTGCTGGTGATCGCCTTCGGGATCGTCGCCCGGTTCCGCCGCCGCGGGGAGTTGGTGTGGCTGATTCTCATTCCGGCCGCGGTGCTGCTGGGCGTGGTGCTGTACTTCGTCGGCAGCGGCTCGCGGGAATCCGATCGCCTGACGCACGTGGGGCTCATCACGCAGTCCGACGACGGAAAATCACGCGTTGAGGAGGTGTATGCCTTCTACAGCGGCGAGGGAAACCGCACCGTCACGTTCGCCGCCGACGACGCACAGGAACTCATCAAACCGCTCGGTCAGGCCGCCTCCGACCTGATGAGCGAGACGAAATTCAGCTTCGATCCCGTTCCCGCCCTGCCGGAGCAGACTGTCCGTGTCAACTCCACCCGGGCCTTCTACATCAACGGGATGGACGCAAGCCCTGCCGTGACCGGCACGGTCACCTTCGGGCCCGAGGGGCTCGTAGCGACGCTCACCAACCGCTTGCCCAAGCCGATCACCCAGGCGGTGCTGTATGCCAACCAGCAGACCTACCGCGTCGGCGAGCTTCCTGCCGGGCAGGAGACCACCATCACCATCTCCGAAAACGACCGGCTGGGAGCGGTTGCCTTCGATGACGCCTCGCCCGACCTGGATGAGTTCACCGCCAACCGCGTCCGCCGCTGGATCGACCAGCTCGGCAGCAGCGATGCCGGCACCCGACGAACCGCCCTGGCACGCCTGCGAGGAATGAATATCCGGGCTGTCGACGTGCTTCTGGAAGAGATGCGGAAGGCGGTGGCCCGCAACGACCGTCGGACCGAATCGGCCATACACGAACTCCTGCAGGAACTGGACCCGACGATCGTCCCCTACAACCCCAACGCGGAGAAAACCAAGCGGCTCGACCGTGTCCGGGACTGGCGCAGCCATTTCCGCTCGAAAGGGCCGAAGCTGGCCCGGGGCGAGTTCACCCCCGTCCCGCTGTACGGGCCGACGGCCAAGCTGCGAAACCGCCTTGTCGGGCGGGTACTCGCAGCACCGAGACAGTTCACTGAGGTGAGCATGAGGCCGATGCTGCTGGGCTACGTCGAGGGCAGCCTGCGGGATCCGGTGGTCGGTGCCGACGTTCCGCACCAGGGCTGGAGCGTGCTGGCCTGGCCGATGCAGCTGTCCGCTCCCGAGAGAGGCGCTCGGGTACGAATTCCCGGCGGGCTGGTCGACCGGCGATTGCGCGGATCGGTGATCTGGAACCCGATGACCAGAGAGTTCATGCAACCGTTCCAGTCCGGCTCGCTGTACATCTCGATCGCCGCTCCGGAGGCGGTCGGCCGGCTGGAGGAGACGACCGCGACGCTGTTCATCAAGCCCAGCGCGGTCAATTTCCGCCTGACGCTTTTCGGCGTGACGCCCGAGGGGCAGACGGTGCAACTGGACAGTTGGGACAACCCCGGCGACCTGCAGACGGTCACCGTGGACAATGCCGACCGGTTCCAGACGCCCGAAGGCAGGTACCAATTCGAAATCAAAGCGCAGAACATATCCGAGTCGTCCTCGGTTGCGGATGTGTCCTCGCAATGGACCCTGGAACGGGTCGATGTCGCTCTGGAAGGAATCAACCAGTGAGTGCAAACAGCAGTGAAATCGTCGTCCGTTGCGAAGGTCTGACCAAGGAGTACGAAAGCCTGGTCGCCCTGAACAACCTGAACCTGGAGATCCCCCGCGCCCACGTATTCGGTTACATCGGGCACAACGGAGCGGGCAAGACCACCACCATCCGCATCCTGGCCGGTCTGCTTACCGCCAGCAGCGGAAGCGCCACCATCTGCGGAGTGGACGTCGCCTCCGGACGGGACGAGATCAAGAAGCTCGTGGGCTACATGCCGGACGCCTTCGGCGTGTACGACCAGATGCGCGTCTGGGAGTACCTGGATTTTTTCGGGGCGGCGTTCAAGATCCCCCGCAAGGAGCGGAAGAAACGTCTGGACTACGTGCTCGAGATCACCGAGGCAGAGTACATGCGGGACCGCTTCGTGGACACGCTGTCCAAGGGCATGAAGCAGCGCGTGGGCATTGCCCGGACGCTGATGCACGACCCGCAGGTGCTGCTGCTGGACGAACCTGCCAGCGGACTGGACCCGCACGCCCGCGTCCAGATGCGAAACCTGCTGCGGCGCCTCGCCGACGACGGGAAAACGCTGCTGGTATCCAGCCACATCCTTCCTGAACTGGCGGCCATCTGCGATTCCATCGGCATCATCCATCAGGGCAACCTGCGGACCTACGGGCCGATCAACAAGGTTCTGGGCGAACTGGCGCGCGATCGCCTGATGGAGGTCCGCTGCGTCGGGCCGCTGACCGACGCGGTCAAACTGCTGAACGACGATCCGCAGTGCCGAAAGGTGGATGATTCCGAGGCGAATACGGGCATTGTCCGCTTCAAGTTCAAGGGCGACGACGAAGCCATGTCCGCCCTGCTGCAGAAGCTCGTCTCCACCGGCGTGAACGTGGTCACCTTCCGCGAGGTGCCGCTGAGCCTGGAAGACGCCTACCTGGCCATCAGCGGGATCACCACCACCGATGAGGAACCGGACGAAATGACCGAGACGCTGGATGAATCGGCAGAGCCGGCCCGGGAAGGAGAGACGACGACATGATCGTCAATCCGATTCTCCGCAAAGAAGTGCTGTCCGGGCTGCGGACGAAGAAAGCCGTCGCCATGCAGGGAATGTTCCTGCTGGTGGTGGCGGCTATCTTCTGGCTGCTCTGGCCCGAAAGCGGGCTGCAGGATCTCAACGGGCAGCAGGCACGGGAAATCCTGCGCGTCCTGGCCATCGGGCAGATGGTGATGGTCGCCCTGTTCGCCCCTGCGTTCACTGCCGCGGCCCTGACCAGCGAACGCGAACACCACACGCTCGAAAGCGTGTTTGCCACGTCCATGAAACCGTGGGAAATCGCGCTGGGCAAGATGGCCGGTTCGCTGACGTTCCTGCTGCTGATCGTCCTCAGCGGGATTCCCGCACTGGCGATGCTGTTCCTGCTGGGCGGGGTATCCGGTTCGGAAATCCTCGCCGTCGTCGCCCTGCTTCTGCTGACGGCGATTTACCTCGGCATGATCGGCCTGCTGATCAGCTCGATCATGCACCGAAGCATCCGGGCGATCATCGTCACCTACGCGGTGCTCGGCGTGCTGTGCTTCCTGGTGGCCGTGCCGGCCTGGCCGGTCGGCGCCCACCTGCTGCACAAGGGCGGGCCGACGGTGCAGATCATCCTGCACTCGCTGGCATCGTTCAGCCCCATCCAGGCGATGTTCTCGCTGATCAGCCCGGACGGCCCGTACACCACCGGCGCCCGGAACATGCCGGAGTTCTGGGTCATGTTCATCCCGCAGTCGCTGCTGGTGATCGTCTTCACCACGATCTGGACGCTGTACAAGCTGCACCGCCCGATCGCCCCGCCTCGCCCGCGAGAGAAACTCAAAGTGGTCGAACGCGGGCAGTTCAACGCCCGGTCGGTCATGTTCATCATCGACCCGCGGAAGAGGAAACGCAGCATCTCGTTCTGGCAGAATCCGGTGCTCATCAAGGAGTTCCGGACGCGTCCGATGCTGCAGGCCCACTGGCTGCTCCGCGCGATCGGGTTCTGTCTGATCGCCTCGGTGCTGCTGATGTTCCTGGTGGTGTTCGGAATCGGCGCCCTGGCACAGGAAGGACAGGCCGATACGGTCGGGATGGCGATGACCGCCGTCGGGGCGATGATGGTCGCCCTGATTCTCCTGATCGGCCCGGCGATGACCTCCAGCAGCATCTGCTCGGACCTGGAGACCGGTGTCTGGGACCTGATGCGGACCACGCCCATTCCCAGCTGGCGCGTCGTCAGCGGGAAGTTCCAGTCGGCCATCATCCCGCTGCTGCTGCTGGCGATTTCCATGATTCCCGCCCTTCTGGTGCTGCTGTATTTCAACCCGAATATCGCCCTGAACCTGCTCCGCATCCTGGAGGTGACCGGGGTGACCATTCTGTTCATCGCCACCGCGGGAACGTTCTTCAGCGGCCTGTTCAAGCGAACCGCCACAGCCACCGCCTGGACATACGCGCTGGTGGTCTGCATGACGCTGCTGAGCCTGATGGCGTTGATCGGGAAGGAGCTGTTCTCCGATCGGCTGCTGCGGTACGTGTACATGCTCAACCCGGTGGCCGTGGCGATGGACGCAGCCGGGTACGAACCCATGCAGCGGTACGGGCTGGTGAGCAGCCACCTGAAGCTGATGCTGGTATTGACGGCAGTGATGTTTCTGGTGTCCGTGGCGCGGGTTGTGCAACTGCGTCACCCGGATTGACCGGATCTTGAATGTCGAGTCCGCCGGGCCATCGGTGGATTCTGTAGTGCGATAGGCAGGAGAGCCCGATGCGAAACGCAGTGGCAGGTATATTCGTTCTTCTGGCGGTGGCGGTCGGTCCGGTGTTCGGGCAATTGGCGGCCCCGCCGGCAGATGCGCAGATCGGCAATTTCGGGGATGCGGTCAACGTGCGTCTGCTGGTCGGACTGGCCGACAGCGCCGACGCCACCGTCCGCGCCCGCGTGGCCCACGATCTGGGCGACACGCACAACCGCCTGGCCATCGAACACGTCCGAAAGCTGACCGGCGACAAGGACGTGGACGTCCGCATCGCGGCGATGAAGGCGATGATCGAACTCCAGCCGACCAAGGCGAAAGACGTCCTGACCGGAGCACTGCAGGCCGAGGACCGGCGGATGGTTTATGCGGCACTGCGGCAGACCCGTCGGTATGAACTGCGGACGCTGGCCGGTGACGTTGCTGCCGTGCTGGACCACGATCACCTGCCGACGAAGCTGGCCGCCCTGGCTGTGCTGAACGACTTCCGGACAGCTGCCGATGCCGAGCGACTGGGCGGGGCGCTGCGGTCTTCCTCGCCTGCTTTGCAGGCAGCCGCGGCGCGCAATGCGATCTATCTTGAAAATGACGCCCCGATCGGAGCGCTGACCGACGTGGCTAAAGGGCCCAATCGAGGCTACAGCGGTCGGCCCGATCCACGCTCTGTTTCCGCAGCATCTGCCGCGATCGCTGCGTTGGGCAAGTTCGCCTTGGAGGACAGCAGGGACCTGATCGACTCCGCTCCACAGAGCGACAACGCGCAGCTCCGAGCCGGGGCCGTAACCGCCTACGGACACGCAGGCCGGACCGCTCCGGTACGCAAGGCGCTGAAAGACAAATCCAGCATCGTTCGACTGGCTGCAATCAAGGCAGCCGGGATGCTGGGCGACAAGGACGCGGTGGATAATCTGGTCGACGCTCTGGCGGGGAAGTTCGACGACCAACGCGCCGCTGCCGTGGACTCGCTGGCGAAAATCGGCGGCAGGGAGGTCCAGCAGGCCACTGCCACCAAGCTCGGCGAATTGCTGCAGCAACGCCAGACGCCCCTGCGCGATACCGACAGGGAGAGAGATCTGTGGACACGCAGCGTAGCCGCCTGCTGCCGACTGCTGGGCAGGCTCAACAGTTCCGCGGGCATGGACGAGCGGATCACGCTGATCAAGAGTCTGCGGGCGGATCGGCCGCTGCTGGCCGACGTCATCGAATCGCTCCCGCCCGACCCGCCGCAGGAAGTCATTGCTCTTGTCTCGGCGCTGACGAAGAAATACGCGGTCGAGGGACGAAAGACACTCACCCCGCGTCCGATGGACGCCCAGTACGACGAGGACGTGGTCAAGCGGGTCATCGACGCGGTGGGACACCTCAAGATGGTCGAGGCGGCAGAGGGACTGGTGGATATCGCCACTACCCGCCTGGCCGGTGAACGACTGGGCTCGCCGGTAGCGACCGCCCTGAAGGTTCTGCCGGTCCTCATCGCCGAGGGCAACCGAACGCAGATCCTGGAGACGGTGGAAAAGGTCCTCGGGGACAAAAACTACCGGCTGCCGGTGATCTACTATCAGGCGGCGCGGTCTGCCGGTCTGCTGAAGGCGGCCGGTGCGGTGGACGAACTCAACACGCACCTGACGGACTGGAAGCTCGGACCGAAGGTGATGTACGCTTCGGCATGGGCGATTCAGGAAATCACCGGCCAGACGCCGGAAATCGGTCAGCCGCAGTCCCGACAGGGGTACGACTGGATCATCCGCAAGAGCGATCTGTAGAGCGGCTGGCGTCGGTCGGGCGACTATTCCGCCAGCAGATCGGCCGCGTCGGGAGCGGCGTACGCTGCGAGGATTTTTCCGTAGTACACGCGATGGAAGTCGTTGCTCATGTACGAGCTTTTGAGGATCTCGTCGGCCAGCTTGTTCAGCAGCACGTCATTGCTGTGAACCACGCGGCACTCGTAGACGATCGGGCACTGTTGAACGGTCGGCGCCAGCACGTTTTGGGCTCGCTCGGCCGTCAGGTCACACTCGACGAACTTGTCGGTATCCCGACCTGACTTGCTCCCGCAGACGGCGCAGGCCATCGTCATCGCATCGGTAGGCACGTTCACGGTAAAGCAGCCGGTATGCTCGATACAGGTGTACGTGTAGCGACTCGGGCGGACCAGAATCGTCCAGACCGGCAGCCCCCAGACCGAACCCAGGGATGCCCAGCCGATGGTCATGACGTTTCCGTTGCCGGATGCGTCATAGCTGCCCACGAGCAGACCGCGTGTGGTCAGCGCCCGAAGCACGCTGGCGTAATGCGTCCCGAATTCAAACTTCTCTCGTTCCATCCCAACCTCGCTATGCAGAAGTTAACGCATTATAGCCGCCTCTATTCGTAGGTGCGACCGGTTTTACCCTCCGCGAGATTCTCCAGGGCACAGGCCATCAGCTTGTTGCCCCAGCGGCTTGGGTACTTGCCGGTGACGCACCCCAGGCAGAGATCCTCTCCGTCCATCTGCAGACACGGGCCCAGGTCCTCCACGGAGAGGTACCGCAGGCTGTCGACGTCGAGTTCTACCGCCATCTGCCGGAACTGCTCTTCGGTGGGCACGCCGGCATAGTCGCTGCCGACATACTCCGGCGCGAACAACTCGCCCAGCGTGGACATGTCGATCCCGTAGAAGCACGGGGCGACGATCGGCGGGCACGCGACGCGAACATGCACTTCCCTCGCCCCCCCGCGCCGGCGGATCTGACCCACCAGGGCCCGCAGCGTAGTGGACCGGACAATCGAATCCTCCACCAGGAACACCCGCTTGTCCCGAAGGATGTCCGACAGCGGTGTATATTTGCTCTTGGCCGAGTTTTTCCGCTGCCCCGCCGGCTGGATGAACGTCCTGCCGACGTAGCGATTGCGGATGAGCCCTTCCATGGACGGGATCTTCAGGTGGAAAGCGAAGCTGTCTGCCGCCGCTTTGGCGGTATCCGGAACGGGCACGACGACGCAATCCTCGCCGATGGGCTGGTCTTCCATCGCTGCCAGACGTTCGCCCGAACGGGCCCTGGTTATGTACACGCCGGAGCCGTCGATGGTGCTCCCGACATTGGAGAAGTAGACCCACTCGAAGAAGCACTTGGCGTGCCGCTTCGACTCGGCGAACCGGGCGAAACGGAGCTTGCCTTTCTCGACGATGGCCATCTGACCCGGCTCGAGACATTTCACATCGGTAAAGCCCAGGTTGGTCAGAGCGACGGACTCGCTGGCCGCGGCGAAGAGCCTGCCCTGGGCCGCGTAGCACAGCGGACGGAGGCCCAGCGGATCGCGCGCGACGAACATTCGCCCCATCGCGTCGAGATAGCTGATGCAGTACGCCCCGTCGAACCGCCTGGCCAGCGAACGCATGACATCCACCAGTTCGGTGGGTTTATCGCCCCGCAGGCGGTACGCCAGCGAGTGCATGATCATCTCGGTATCGGTGTTGAGCGTGAAGTGATAGTCGCGCTTGCTGAGCAGTCGGTTCCGCAGGTCGATGTAGTTGGAAAGGTTGCCGTTGAAGGCGAAGCTGAACCACTTCCAGAGCCTGCCGTGATGCCGCTCGAACGGCTGGGCGTACCGGGCGTCCTCGGCGCCGCACGTGGCGTACCGCGTGTGACCGATCGCTGCCCGCCCGGCGTATTCGCGGAGAATCCGCAGATACTCCTCCGAGTGCGACATGCGGAACGCTTCATTGACCGTGCCCACGTCCTTGTACGTGTCCAGCAGTTGGGCACGTTGCGTGCTGTAGCTGGTCAGACCTGCCGCCAGCTGCCCGCGGTTCTGCAGGTCCAGAAGCATCGACGGCATCAGCGGAGTGACGTCGCCCCCGCACAACTCCGCCCCGCCGGGTGCCTCGCCCACAGGCTCATCCAGCCAATAGAGTGCCGCCACGCCGCATTCGTGGTGAAGTTCGTCGCTCAATGCTCTCTCATTCCGTTGATGGCTGCCGTCCGCACCCGCGGCCCCGACCGGAGTGCAGACGGCTCTCGGATCCGTAGCTGCCCTTAGCAGTCCGTTTAGAAATGGGTTTCGTCGCGAGAGCGAGTCCGGTTGGTGAGCATCAAGGAAGAAAACGCAGGCAAAGCCGCAGCTTTGTCGAGTAATTTCTGACGCTGACGCGCAACGAACCGGGCGCTCGCAGCAGGAACAGCTTTCTAAACGGGCCGTTAAACCGGTACTATAGCACACCAGCGAAACTCGGCAAAACGCCCCGGCGAATACACACCATAAGCGTATCTTATTCCCTGCCCGAGCCCGCGGGACGATGCACCGCCCGGCCGGAATGCTTCGTTGCGCTTGCGCGAAGCGGGCCTTCCATTGACAAGGCAGATTCTGGTAAACTGTGGGCATGAATCGAGCAAATACCCGAACGAACACGCTGTGTATAGCCCTGACCGCTCTTACGGTGCTTGGGCTGCTGTCCGCCAATCTCCAGGCTGCTGAACAAGGCAAGAGGGTCTCGGAGGAAAAGGTAAAACAGGCCATCGCCGGCTGCACGAAGTACATCTTCAGTCTGCAGAACAAGCAAGGCCATTGGGAGACGTTCGACCGGCCGAAGATGCCCGGCAAATTCGGAGAAAACGAACTCGGGCCCCAGACCAACTGGGGAGGTCGGACGGGGCTGGCGCTGAACGCGCTGGCGACTCTCGGGCGCGATCAGCAGCAGGATGAGCGTTTCCTCAAAGGGGTCCAATGGCTGATGAAGCAGGACCTGGAAGGCACCTACGCGATCGGGCTGCGGATGGAACTCGTGGCCCGGCTGGCGGATAGCAAGAAGTACATCCCCGTCATCCGTAAGGACATGTCGGAGCTGCTGTCCGGGGCCAGAAAGAACTCGTCTCCCGCCTGGATCAGCTGGTCTTACACCGCCTGGAGCGACAAGAAGTACATGAACTCCGAGGGCAAGGGCGACTATTCCAACACCAACTACGCCGTGCTGGGTATCTGGGCGGCTCACGAGATGCACCAGGAGCCACCGGCAAATGTCTGGACGGCCATCGAGCGAAGCTGGGCCGGCGGACAGCAGCCCGACGGCGGTTGGGCCTACCAGCACAAGGCTTACCCCGGTTTTACGTGGAATAACTACGATCAGCCCGCCGGGACCATGACCGCTGCCGGCATCGCCAGTCTGTACATCGTGATGGACTCCTACACCGCCCCGCGCGGATCCCTGGGCTCCTACAGGAACTCCATCGGCTATCGGTCCATCCAGCGCGGGCTGAAATGGATGGACAAGAACTTCTCTGCCGAAAAGTGCGTCAACCGAAAGAACGTCGGCGGGTATTACTTCTACAACGTCGAGCGTGTCGCCAAGGCGGCCGGGCTCAAATATTTCGGGACCCACGACTGGTTCCGCGAGACGGCAGCGAAGATCGTCGCCTCGCAGGAGAAGGACGGCAGCATCAAATTCGGTGGCGGCGGGGAGAAAGACGAACTGGTGGACACCTCCTTCTCGCTGATGTGCCTCAGCAGCGGTGCCGCCCCCGTCGTCATGAACAAGCTGCACCACGCCGGCGACTGGGACAACTACCTGACCGACCTGTCCATTCTCTGCCGGTGGATGGAGAAGGAATTCGAACAGCCGGTCAACTGGCAGGTGGTGAACCTGAAGGCGCCCGCAGCCGAGCTGACCGATTCGCGGATTCTCTACATCTCCGGGGCGAAGGACCCGCTGACGTTTACCGATGAGGAAAAGGCCAAGCTCAAGAAGTACGTCCGAATGGGCGGCCTGCTGGTTTTCCAGGCGGATATTCCGGGGGCGCTGGGCAATCGCTGGACGGAGTCGGCGGAGAAACTCCTCAGCGAGCTCTGGCCGGAACTGGAGATGTCCGACGTCGACCTGACGACGCACCCACTGGGAAACATCCATTACAAAATCCAGAGCCGCCGCATCCAGATTCGCGAGATGGCCGGCCCGCTCCGGACCCACGCGTTCGTCCTGAACAACGGCCCGGCCAATATCTGGCGCCGCCGCATGTACCGCACCGGAGAAGACGTGTTCCAGCTCGGCGCATGCCTCCACCTGTATGCTACCAACAAAGCCGGTCTCAGCGAGCTGCCCACCAAGCTCAGCTACTTCGGAGACCCCTTCCGAGGCGAAATGGCCAGGACCGACAAAACGGTGGAGCTGGTCCAGGTCAAACACTCTGACAACGATCTCCTCTGGAACCCCGAGCCGCTGGCGCTGGAGCGGTTCTCACGAGAGCTCGCTGCCGACGCGGGCGTGAAACTCAAGCTGACTGCGGCAAAGCCCAAAGACCTGGCCGCGTCGAAGGCCAAGGTCGCTTTCATGACGGGCCTGCTCCCGGTGAAGATGACGAGCGAGGAACTCAACGCCATTGACACCTTCGTCAAGGGCGGCGGGACGCTCATCATCGGCCAGGCCGGCGGGCCGGACGCGGATCGCAAGAAAAGCTTCCACGACTCGGTTCGCTCCGTGCTGGAGGACAAATACGGCCGGCGGTCGGTCCGCCCGATGCCCTCCAGTCACGAGTTGATCCGCGATCTTGGCAAACTCAGGTACACCAACATCGGCGGACTGAGCAGCGACCGCAAAGAGGCGTTGCTGTGGTCGGTGGATTTCGAGAACCGCCGGGCGGGGATCATCCTCTCGGCCTATGACATCGTTTCCGGTCTGCTGGCGGTGCCGAATCCGAAAGTCAGCGGGGTCGCCCACGAGGACGCGTATCGCCTGATGAAGCAGTTGGTGCTGGAATCCGCAGGCGTCGCAGAGGCCGGGAGCGACGCAAGATGACCGACCTGCTCAGCCGGCGTTGACGCGGGCTTTCTCCAGTGCCATCGCCCCCTGCCGCGTGGCTGGGGCACGCAGCACGCGCCATCGCATGCCCGGTCCGCATTGTCGACAGTACACGTTGCGGCGAATGCTGCGGGCAATGAAGCTCACGCCGCATGTTTCGCACCGGTGCAGGTAGAGGTATCGCCGCCGCTTCTGCTTGAGGTGGCCGACCGGGACCTTGTGTGTCGCCTTTGACGACAGCCCCAACTGCTGCATGAGGTAGCGGAACTGAGTGCCGTGCGGCTTGGCTACCGGCCCGTGCCGATGGTGAACGACCAGGTGAGCCAGTTCGTGGGCGAGCGTCGGCACGAACTGATCCGGATTCTCCGTCAGGAGCCGAGGATTCAGCTCCACCCGGTCTTCCTTGAGAAAAGCCCGTCCCAGCGTGGTCCGCAGACGATAGTTGTATTCGGCGCGCACCCGAGTTGAGAATCGGTCGATCCCCCAGGCTTCTCCGATGCGGTCGACCAGCCGGCAGAGCACGTCGCCGTGAGGCAACACACCCGAAGGGGTCCAGATATCATCCGTGCGAAGCTTGGGCATCGTTCATCCCTGAACAGGTTTCATCGTGACGCCCTGAATTGTCCATTTCAGGCCCCGGCAGGTCAAGCCTTCCGATTGCGATCGATCGACAGCTAGTCGGAATGAGCCTGGTCGTGGTTCATGGAACCGTAGGTCACGATGCGGTCCTTGCCCTGTTCCTTGGCTCCGTAGAGGGCGCGGTCAGCCATGCAGATCAGCGCGTCGGCGGAGGCGGCGTTGTCGGCCAGGCGGGACGCGATTCCGACCGAGAGCGTGACGTTCACGCCCTGAGCGGCAAAATGCCGGGTCATGGCGACCATCCGGCGCCGGATTCGTCTGCAGACCGCCTCGGCCTGGTCCATCGGGGTGTGCGGGAACAGCAGCACGAATTCGTCTCCGCCGTACCGGGCGGCGACGTCGGAGGCACGCAGGCTCGATCGAATGACATCCGAGGCGATCTGGAGCATCTCGTCGCCAACCTGATGTCCGAGGGTATCGTTGAGCTGCTTGTAACGGTCCAGGTCGCACATGCAGCAGGTGAGATCGTGCCCGTAGCGATCGGCTTCGTTGAACATGCGGTCCAGCACCTCGCGGAAGCGGCGACGATTGGCCAGCCCGGTCAGCGCGTCGGTGGTGGCGAGGGTTTGGAGTTTTTTCATCGCGCTTTCGAGTTTGGCGTTCTTGTCCTGAAGCGCGTCGAGCATCTTCTGCAGACGCCGCTGGAGGTGATCGTTCTCCTGCCGGATCCGGTGCTGCCGAATGGCCTTGTCGACAATGACCGGCAGTGCGAAGAGGTAGTCGCCCAGCTTGACCACGTAGTCCTGGGCCCCCTGGCGGATCGCCTCGATGGCGACGTTACTGTTGTTCTCGCTGGTGACGATGACCACCGGCACGTCCCAGTTGGCGTGGATCCGCTGCAGAACATCCAGACCGGTCGACAGGCCGATGTGGTAGTCACTCAGGACGATATCGAACCGCCCGATATCCTTGGCAAAGCATTCCTCGACGGTGCCGACCGATTCGATTCTGCCTTCGCTGGACTCTCCGTAGTAAATCTCCAGCGCCTCAACCAGCAAGGCGCGCTGATCCGGATCATCCTCCACCACGAGCATCCGCGGACACTGACTCCGTGACTCCATACGTCTTTCCTTTTCGCACAGCCCGGTCTGCCGGTGCATTTCAGCCGGGTGCAGTTACTTCTCCGAACCGGCCGAGACGGCTTTCCTGTTGTCCGACCTCGGTGATTCGTTCGCCTGGACGCAATGATCGGACAGAGCGATATAGAACTTTGAGCCCTTGCCGACTTCCGACTCCGCCCAGGCCCTGCCGTCGTAATTGGCTACCACGGTTTTCACCAGCGCCAGCCCGACGCCCTTGCCGTCTACCTTGCCGACCAACGGGTTGTCGCCGCGGCGGAAGACGGTGAAAATCCGGTCCAACTGCTCGTGAGGGATCCCGGGACCGGTATCGGCTACGCAGAACCGGTGGTATCCGTCCACGAACTTGTAGCCGACTTCGATTCTGCCGCCCCTGGAACGGTGCATGTACTTGATGGCGTTGTCGATGAGGTTCTGGAACGCCTGGCGGATGCGGTTCTTCTCGACGTAGATGGACGGCATGTTGCCGACGATGTCTACCTCGATATCCCGTTCCTTCAGTTCGTATTCGAAGGTGCCCTTGAGGACGCTGATGAGCCTGCCCATATCCACGCTTTCCCGCTTCTGCGGCCGGGTCTTGATGCGGGACAGTTCCAGCAGTTCCGAGATCATCGAAGTCTCCATGTCGACGTTCGTCTGGATCCGCTGCAGACGGGCCACTACTTCCTCGGGCAGTTCACTCTGCCATTTCATCATGATCATCGTGGCCATGCCGGCGATGTTCCGGAGCGGGGCGTTGAGGTCGTGGCTGACCGCCCGGAGGAAGTCATCCTTCTCACGGATCGCGTCCCGGAGCCGGCGGTTGGTCATCTCCAGTTCGGTGGTGCGGTCCTGAACCTTCTGTTCCAACCGGTCGGCCGACAGCATCAGGTGCTTCCGCATGCGGTCGACCTCGAAGGCCATCGTGTTGAATCCCTTGGCAAGCTGGCCGATTTCGTCGTTCCGCTTCATCCGGAGACGGGCACTGAAATCCCCACCGGCCAGGTCGTGCATCAGACTCGCCAGTTTCTTGACCGGCTGAACCATGACCCGCCAGACCAGCAGGTACCCCAGTGGAATCCCGCACAGCACGATGGCCGCGGCGATGACGCCCATGCGTTGCTGGACAGCCACCAGTCGGGTCGTGGTCGAACTGGTGTCCAGAGCCAGTCGCACCGCGCCGACGATCTCGGGGGCCCTGCCGTCCTGGCTGGGAGCGATGATCGGGCGGGAGAGCGTCAGTACGTCGTCGTTGACCTGGGAGGCTCCGGAGACGCTGACCGGCAGGCTGATCAACTCGGCCCATCGTTCGGCGTGCGGACCCTGGCTGGCGGTGGCGACGACCGTGCCGTCCTCGTCCAGCAACGCCACGTAATGAACGCGATCGTTCCGCAGCAGGTCGGTCGCCAGACGCTGCAGCGGGATGAACTTGTTCCGATGCAGATCGTGCTGGGCGGCCAGGCCGATCGCCTGCCCCATCCGCTCGGCATGCAGTCGATCGGCGTTCCGGAGCGACTGACGGGCGGTGCAGAAGTAGAAATAGCCGCCGGTGACCGTCACCGTCACCACCACGAAGGCAAGAATGAGCACAGCCTTGAGCGCCAGCCCGACGCCCAACTGCTTGTTGTAGCCCTTGCGCTTGTTTCTGCCCTTTGTTTTCAGCATGGTCGTCTCTCTGTCGATTGAGCCGCGGCGCACACCGGATACGAGGATCCGCAATAGATATCGCCCCGGATGGGCGGGGACTTGATTAAGGAAATGACGCAGATCGAGGGAAGACTGCGTCCCAAAGTGACCGCAACAGCGGCAGAGAACGGACCCGAACCCGCGGCTGGGTCTGCCTGTATGGGTTATGGGGGATTTTCCCACTTTTCTGTACGGTTTTTACCTTGGATTTTCAGAATGACCCTTGTCATTTTTCGCTTTCGCCTCTATAACACTAGAAGAAGGAACCGGCGTGCTTGGGCAAGGGCAGCAGGTTCCATGTGCGGATGTGGTGGTATGGCCCGCCTGGTGACAGGCAGACGCATCCGTTGATGATACCGAACGTTAAAAGAAACAAGTTGCTTTCGAGATGACATTTTCGGGAGCAGCTGCTGAAGCAAGAAACTCAGCGGTAGAAGCGCACCCATGGTGGCCTGAGCAACCACCCGCTTTGTCCGGCCCTGCCTCCTGGGCCGAACCGCAGTTTCTTGAGAGGTGGAGGGCTGATCGACCACCCGGTCCGGCGTGAGCACCCGGACACGCAAATGTTTTGCCACCTCCTCCGGCAAGACTGCGTGGCGATCAAAAAAAGGCCTCTGCCAAAAGGCGAAGGGCGACACCGCGGCTTCGAGCAAGCCGCGGTCGCCCCTCTTTTTTGCGCTGCCGCCCCTCCGCCTCCGCTCCCCCGGCGAACCTGCTACTATGCAGCGTCGTAGTACCCTCCACACGCAACACCAGCGAGGCGATATGAGCAACAACCCAGCAGGGACACCCCGCGATACCGACAGCAGAACCGATCGCACCAACGGACAGCGCCGGCGTAAGCGTCTGTCCAGACGCAGCTTCCTGCAGACGCTGGGCGCGGGGATCGGCGCGGCAATGGTC
>JBKHHU010000176.1:0-7197 GCA_046539045.1 Phycisphaerae bacterium | reverse complement strand
CCGAAGACGATTCCACCTTACACCCGCGCCCAGTTTTTGGGGACAAGCTCAATGGAACAATTACGCGACACCCAAATGATACACGCTTGGTGTGGGGCGTAAACGGGGACAGGCTAGAATGCCGTTAAGTTAAGCGGCATCTTGTTGGTTTAGCAAGGCTTTACGTAGTTCATCTCGTGGGTGGGTCATGCGGCTGTATTGTTTCGGGCGGCGTTTTAGGACTCTTGGTTCGAGCCGGCCGGGACGGTCGGGATTCACGATCAGGTCTATCAGTTCCCTGCCCGGACGCCATCGCCGCAGCCACCGCAGCGCATCGACGAAGCTGATCCGGCCGACGGCTACGCCTTGCCGCCGGGCGGCATCGACCGTCACGGCCCGGACCAGATTGTACACCAGTTTGGGTAGGGTGCGGAAGCTCGCTTCCGCACGCTGCCGCGCGGTGCCCGGGTTCGCGGGGCGGGCGCGCTCGGTGTGCATCGTCGGCCAGCGTGCGTAGCAGAAAACGCTACGCTCCCTACCAGGCCACGGCCGTTGTGTCCCGTTGATCACATCAAGTACGCGACTACCGTCGCGGGCTCCCGGCGGGGGGCTACTGGTGGGGGCGCCCGATCTATCACCAGCACAAACCCGTGTGTTTCTCTGTTGCCTGTGTGTGTGAATCAACAGCTGGGCGCACACAAAAACCCGCAGGCAGGCCGCGGGTTTTTGGTATTGACGGGGGTCCAGCAGTGGGCAGAGCCGGACTTGAACCGGCGACACCGGCATTTTCAGTGCCGTGCTCTACCAGCTGAGCTACCTGCCCGTGTCCTGTCCTCGCCCCGGGGGCTCAGACAAGAGCGTACTACTTTATACGGTTCAGAACGGTTGTCAAGACTCTTTCGTATTCGCCGGCAAAAATCGCCGGTCGGAGCCTACTCGTCCGTGCTTCGCTCGAAGTCCATCCGCTTGCTGATGCTGTCGATGTGGAACCAGCTTCGCATGGCTGTGTCCATCTGCCGGCCGGCAAGCATGTTCCGCAAGGCCGGTGCGGCGTCGTCGAATTCCGACTGGACGGCCGGCTCGAAATCCGCCCGTTCCATCACCACGGCCGTCCGAACCGGTTGATAGTTGCCCCGGACAACCGGGCTCGGCTCATCGTACGGCGGTTCGACGTCTTCGGGCGACAGCTCGGCGAAGGCCCGGTCGATGAAGGCCTTCCGCTGCCGCCTCGTGGGAAGCCTGAACTCGTACACCACGCCGGTCATGATCGGGTTGGCCTGATCGTAGGGGTTGATCTGCAGCCGCCCGAACATCCGCGTAACCACCGGCTCGAGGTCCTTGGCCTTGGCGGCCGACTCCAGCGAGGCACCATCCTTGCGTGCGGCAGACAACAGCTCCTTGGAATCCTTGACGGCCAGTTGGAAGCCCTTGCGGATTTTGACATCTTCGATCACCCGGCTGCGGAGCTTCCGGTTCTGAGTGAGTTCCTTGAGTTCCGGAGCGCGGGACTTTTCCGCCTCCTGCACCACCCAGAGCACCATGCCTTTTTCCATACCGCGGACGAACCCGCGAGGGGCAAGGTTTCCGACGGTCACGCTGGCGTTGCGGTCCTTGGGCAGCAGTTCCTTGACCTGGAAGGCGATGCTCACGAGGTTGTCGGCCCGGCTCCGCGGACGCGGCGTCATGGCGGCAGAGCCAACGATCGGTTCAGACAGCAGGTCGGCCTGGCTGGACAGGCCGGTCTGACCGACCTGCAGCGGGAACATGTCCACCGGGCCGACGGGGAACAGCACACTGTCGATCCCGGTGCAGACGACCCACTCGGACTTCTGCCACCCGGCCGACTCGCTCAACTCGATTAGAGCCTGCCGCAGACTCATCTCGTCACCGGGGATCGAGACACGGATGCTCGGGTCCAGCGACTTGTTGCCGTGCTCGCCCCACGGATAGCAGATCGCGTCCAGACGCGCCGCCTCGGCGAGCGTGGCCACCGCCTCGTCCAGCCGCATGCCGTTGATGCGGACCTTCACAGTCCGCTGGTCCAACATCCGGTCGGCCAGTTCCTTGCTTATCAGTTGCTTGCGGGCCTGCTCGAACCGTTCCAGGGCCGGGACGGGGACTTCCTTGCCCTCCACGGTCTTCACAGCGGGGAGTGCGCTGTAGGCCCGCTCGGCCAGGGCGGCAAGGTCTTCCAGCTTCTGCTGGGCGACGCTACCGGACAGGTCGCGGGCGATCTGCTCGCGGGCTTCGGCATAGGTCAGCTCCCGCCCGGAGCCGGGTTCGTCCTCGGAGGTGACGTACTTCTCGCGGTTGCTGCGATAGTAGCTCCGCATCTCGGCTTCGGTTGGCTCGGCGATGCGCTCGATCGGCTCGGAGTTGACGAACATCCAGGCGATGTTGACGCGATCCGGCCACTTGTAACCGAACCCGAAAGAGCTGGGCGTCGGATACGTGCCGGCCAGCTTATCTTTGTACTTGCTGAACTGCTGGTTCTCTTCCTCGGTAGTCGGAGCGGGCACCTTCTCGACGTAATCGTCGGCTTCGAAGGTGACCATCCTCAGCGACATGCGTTCCCGCAGGTCACGGTAGAGTTGCTTGAGCTGTATGTCGCCGGGCGGCAGGAGCGTGGTGGAATTCCGGGTGTGTTTGAAGATCTTCAACCAACGTCCGACCATCGCGCGCATCTGCTGTTCGGTAATGCCGTCGGCCCGGAGAACGCCCCGCAGTTCATCATACTCACGCTTCCCGATCGGGTATCCGATCATGGCGAAGTACTGGGAAATGTCGGCGTCGGTGACGGTGACGCCGGCTTGGTCTGCTTCCTTCAGCAGCAAAGCGTAGGCCAGACGGGCCGTCTCGCGGTTGCGCATCAGGTAGACAAACTCCTCGGAACCGGCGGCGCGGAGCTGATCGGCGAGCCGCTCCAGATCAACCTGTGCCTGCATCAGATCGCCCTGCGTGATTTCCCCGTGGCGGAACTCGCCCACGACGATCTCGCTGGTGTCTCGCTCGGTGAGACGGCGAAGGACCGTACCGGAAACCAGAAAGCTGATCATCAGCAGGACCATCAGTGCCAGAACCCACTTCTGGTGACGGCGGAAGAATGCGAATGCCATGGAACTGTCCTATTCTCTAATAAGCATGTACAATTGTCTATTTCCGCCTCCGGCGAGCCGATCGTCAAGCCCGGCCGGGCCGGTGTCGGTGTCAAACGCCGTCGCGGCATTCACCCGCCCCGACGTGCGGAGAAACAGAACGATAACTATAGGCGATTGCGCACGCAATGCAAGCAAAGACAGGATGACCGAACAGTCGATTCTGCCCGGGCTTGGCTCCGGTCCCGCTGCATCGACCGACGCAGATCAGTTCTATCGACCAGACCCCGGCCGAAAGTTTGACGTCTTCGGCGCGACATTTCGCCGGCAACGGACGCGGCGGACACGCCTCCCGCAGGTACCCAGCGGGAAGAACCTGCAGCCGATCACTCCACCAGCGACCGCAACTGCTCGGCGTTGATCTCGTCGAAGTCCCTGCCGGTGTCCGGATCGGTCTCCTTCCGCGTCTCAAGAATCAACGGGGTCGACGATAATCGCCTGTCATTGATCAGGTTGCGGAACCCGTCCAGACCGATATGCCCCCTTCCGATATGCTCGTGACGGTCGACGCGCGAGCCGAGGGCGGTTTTGGAATCGTTGACGTGCACGGCCATAAGCTTCTTCAAACCAATCACTTTGTCGAATTCGTCCATCGTGGCCTGATATGCCCCAGCCGTGCGGATATCATACCCCGCGGCGAAAACGTGAGCGGTATCCACACAGACGCCGAAGCGGTTCGGGCGCTTGACCTTGTGCAGGATCTCGGCCAGGTGCTCAAACCGGTGGCCGATGCAATTGCCCTGCCCTGCGGTCGTCTCCAGCAGAACCTTCGGGCGGTTCGAGGGGCAGCGACTCAGGCAGGCGTCCAGGGCATCGGCGATAAGCTCGATGCCTTCCGAGAGTTCCGGATGCGAGCCCGGATGCAGCACGAGGTACTCGATCCCGAGCCGGCCGCAACGGGTGAGGTCTTCGGTCACCGCGTCGATCGCCTTGGTGCGGATCGGCTCGGCCCCGCACAGGTTTGCCAAATACGAACCGTGCGCCACGACCGGGCGTATATTCAGCTTCCGACGGGAGTTACGGAAACGTTTGACGGCATCCTCGTTCAGCGGCGGGGCCTTCCATTGCATCTGATTCCGCACGAACACCGCAACGGTGCCGAACCCGTAACCGTCTGCTCTTTCGAGGGCTTTGTGCAATCCGCCGGCGATGCTCAGGTGCGATCCGAGTAACATTCTGTTATCCTCAGTAACCAAAAGGACCTGGAACACATACTACCCTGACCGAAGCGTGAAATGACCAGGAAATGCGAAACATTTGAGCACACTGCCGACGTCGGGCTGGCCGCCGAGGCCGACTCCGCGGAGGAACTGCTGGAGGCGCTCGGCGAGGGACTGGCGAGGTTCATCTGCCCCAAAAAGCCTGAAGGTAACGACTTACGTGAAGTCGAAGTAGAGGCCGAAGACACCGAGTCCCTCTGCGTGGACTTTCTCTGGGAGATCATGAGCATCATGAACTTCGAGAGCTTCGTGGTCGCCGGAGTAAAGGTGACCGCGTTCTCGGAAGTTTCGGTACGGGCCGAGCTTACCGGCGAGACGTTCGATCCGGACCGGCACGAATACGATGCCGAAGTCAAGGCAGTGACGCATCACGAACTGACGTTTGAGCAGCAAGGCGGTAAATGGGTCGCGCGGGTGATTCTGGACCTGTGACCCGCTGCCGCGATGCAGTTTTCTTGCTTACGACCGAGCAAGAATTGCTGTTCGAGGTGAAGATACCTGCGGGCAACTGCGAAAAAACCGCGAGAGCCCCAGCCGGGCGGCATCAACCCGGCGGGGGTTGCGGACGAAAAAAGCATATCATCTCAGCCACGCGCCGGCGGGGAAACCCGACGCGCGACCGAATCGGGGACAATCATGGCAGAACGTTTCGAAGGCAAAATCGAGCAGGTCGACCAGACTCGCTGGCGGATTCCGAAGGAATCGCGCGAGGGCATGCAGGTCGACGGCATCATCTATTCCACCGAGGCGATGATCGAGGAGGTCACCGCCGGCGGAGGGCCCACGCAGGTCGCCAACGTCGCCGCCCTCCCGGGCATCGTCAAGGCATCGCTGGCCATGCCGGACATCCACTGGGGCTACGGCTTTCCCATCGGCGGGGTCGCGGCCACCGACGTCGAGCAAGGCGGGGTCGTCTCCCCCGGCGGGGTCGGCTACGACATCAACTGCGGCGTGCGACTGGTCCGCTCGGACATTCTCGCCAACGACATCAAGCCGAAGATGCGAGACCTGGCCAACCAGCTCTTCCGCGACCTGCCCGTCGGCGTGGGCGTCGGCGGACCGAACAAATTCTCCGACCGCGAGATCCGCGAAATCTGCAGCCGCGGGGCCGAGTACCTGCGGGACCAGGGCCTGGCCACCCAGGATGATCTCGACGCCACCGAATCCAACGGATGCCTCCAAGGAGCCGACCCCGACGCCGTTTCCGACAAGGCCCTCCAGCGCGGGAACGACCAATGCGGCACGCTCGGCTCGGGAAACCACTTCTCCGAGGTACAGGTGGTCGAGGAGATCTTCGACGACCGGGCCGCCGACGCACTCGGCCTGAAGAAGGGCTACATCACGCTCATGCTGCACACCGGCTCGCGCGGGTTCGGCCACCAGGTCTGCCAGGACGCCATCAAGTCCCTCCGCGGCGCCCCGGAGAAATACGGGTTCGCCCTGCCGGACCGCCAGCTCGTCTGCGCACCGGTCGACAGCCCCGAAGGCCAACGCTACCTCGGGGCCATGCGCTCTGCCGCCAACTACGCCTGGTGCAACCGCCAGCTGCTGCTGACGCAGGTCCGCAAGACGCTCCAGCGGTTCTTCGGCGAGTCGGCCGAGTCGCTCGGGCTGCAGCAGGTCTACGACGTGGCCCACAACATCGCCAAGATCGAGCAGCATACCGTCGACGGCAGGGAGCGAACGCTCTGCGTCCACCGCAAGGGCGCCACGCGGGCCTTCCCGCCCGGCCACCCCGAACTGCCCGAAAAGTACCGCGACCTCGGCCAGCCCGTGCTCATGCCCGGAGACATGGGCACCGCCAGCTATGTCCTGCTCGGAACCCAGCAGGCCATGGACTCCACCTTCGGAAGCACCTGCCACGGGGCCGGTCGCGTCCTCAGCCGCAAGGCCGCCATCCAGCACGCCAAGGGCCGACACATCGACAAGGAACTCGAGCAGGCCGGCGTCATCGCCAAAGCACGCGGCAGGACCGGCCTGGCCGAGGAACAACCCGACGCCTACAAAAACATCCACGATGTCATCGACTGCGTCGAACGCGCCGGACTGGCCCGGAAAGTCGCCCGACTCCGCCCCCTGGCGGTCATCAAAGGATGAGCTCGTCGACTCGTTGATTCGTTGTTTCGTGGGCAGAGGGTCACAGCCGCACGGGTGCTGTGTGTGAATCACACCCCTCTCAGCGCCTTGTTCAATGAGATCCGGCAGGAAAGAGGAGCTTTGGACGATATGGAACGAGGGACAAAACTCTTTTCCGGTTCAGCTGGCTGCAATCACCCCTGCCTGCGTCCGGCCGGTTCGGTTGTCTATTCTGCTATTACGGAGATTCCGAAAGGTTCGCCAAGCGATCCGGCCAAAATGTGCATATCTAGCCACTTTTGGGGGATTTTTGTTCTGGTCGGGCCAAGCTACATCCACTAACTTGCCCGTAAAGAAATTTTGTGCTCTACTTTTGCGGTTTCTTTCTCAGAAAGGTCCACCGCATGTTAACTGGCTTAACCCTTGAGAATTTCAAAGCGTTTGGTCAACCCACTAAGATAGATTTAGCACCCATTACACTGATCTTCGGAGAGAACAGTGCGGGCAAAACTAGCATTTTACAGTCACTGAACCTCCTGAAACAGACTGCTGAAAGTCGAGAACTTGGAGCATTGCTTCTTCCCCGGACAGAAAATGGGCTGGTGGACCTCGGCGGATTTCAGGATCTCATATTCGATCATCATCCTACCAATGCCCTTAGGCTTAAGTTTTCGTTTAGCGAATGGGACCAGAGCTTCACTCATCCGCTGTACCGAAAAAAGCTTCGCCGCTTCCCGAATCTCACACTGCAACTGGAGTTCTCTCGT
>JBKHHU010000175.1:0-7199 GCA_046539045.1 Phycisphaerae bacterium | reverse complement strand
TTTCGCGTGGTGGGTCTCCCGACCCACCACGTTGCACGACGGCCATTGCGGACACATCGGTTCTGTTGGCGGGTCAGGAGACCCGCCAACCGGGAAAGAGGCCATCGCCCGGTGGACGCATCTGCCGCCCCTGCCGGGGTGAACGCCCCCAGCCGACCTCCTGCCAACACGTACCCGCCCGTCGGCCGACCGATCGCTGAACAAATACCTCCTCGGCTGGCTCTCTGGTGCCTACCATTCCACACAAGCATGACTTGCGCGGAAAGGGAGAACCATGTTCATCGACTACATCACGCTGATGTTGCTCAACCTGGTGGCCGGGTTGCTGACGCTGGGGTTGTTTCTCACGGTTGGCCTGGGCAAGCCGAGTCAACGCAACTGGGCCGGGGCGTTCGCGGTCGTCGGGCTGGTGGGCTTCGCCGCGGGCCTGCACATGACGCTCACCTGGCCGCTGCCGGTGGAGAGCCCGGTGGCGTGGGCGAACATCGTTTTCGGTGAGATGATGACGGTTTTCGGGGCGTTGTTCCTCGGTGCGGCGTTGAGCCTGGCCTGCAGGTGGTCGCTCAAACCGCTGGGGATCTACGCTGTCGTGGCGGGGCTGATCGCCATCGTGCTGGGGATCAACATCCTGGTTCTGGGCTACACGATGGCCACTCACCTGTCGATGGTCGGATTCGTGCTGGCCGGTCTGGGCGGCGTGTTGACCTGCTTTGCTCTGCTGGTGGAGAAGAGCAAGGCGTTGCGTTTGCTGGCCGGGGTGGTGCTGATTGTCGCTGCATTGGTCTGGGTGCCGACGTTGCTCGGAGCCTACCTGGGGCACATGGAGAAGTACGGTCCGCCCAAGGAGCCGACCACGCAGGAGTCATCCATGCTTGCCCCGCCCGGGGTATGGCAGTCGATCGCCTGACGGCGTAGTCCACGAATTACACGAACTGGCACGAATTTCTGGCTGGCGCCTGCCGGATAGCTCCCACGCTCGACACGGCTGACGGCGTAGTCCACAGATTACACAGATTTCACAGATGGTTTGGCTGTCGCCTTTGACTGGGTCCCCGTTCAGCATCGTGGATCGGTAAGCGTCAACATACCGCATTTCCCCCTCATCCCAACCGACGCGAGAGATGCTGATTTGTCGTGGGTTTCCTCCGACAGGCGACAGCCCAGAGTAATCTGTGCAATCGGTGTAATCTGTGGACAAAAGCTTTTAGCCGTGTCGAGCGGAGGAACGCCCCCCGATAGGCTCCGGCCAAGAATTCGTGTCAATTCGTGTCAATCCGTGGACCGCGCCGTTAAAGCTCCAACCACTCCCCGAGTTCGTGGATTTTGCCTATGCTCGGGCCGGTCCAGCTTTCCACGTCCGGGCGTTGCGGCTCGTAGGAATCCTCGTACGGTTCGCGGACCAGTACCGCGTCCATGCCCACGTTGCGAGCGCCGGAAAGCTCATTGCTCCCGCCGTCGCCGACGAACAGGCATCGTTCCGGTTGGACGTCGAGTTTGTCGGTGCACATCAGGTAGATCGCCGGGTCGGGCTTCTTGACGCCCGCGGTGGCGGAGAATATCGGCGCCTCGATCAGTTCCGCGAACGGCGTCTCCGGCCAGCACTCCGGGATCTCGCACGTGCAGTCGCTGACCAGCCCGGTGCGGTAGCCCGCCTGCCGGATCCGTCGGACCAGCTCCGCCGAGCCGTCCTTCGGTTGCAGCGAGTCGCGAATGGCGGCCATGCGTATCCGCTCCGCCTCAGACAACTGCTCGCGAGTCGGCGCTGCCGCCAGCTCCTGACAGATGAACCGAACGTTTCCGAGATACCCTTCGAACTCCCCAGCCGCCCGGCGCGGATACGTCGCCTGCCAGAGTTGGCGGAACGATTCGACATCCACGCCGATCGCCTCGGCGATGCGCGTCTGGATCACTTCACTGGCACGCTTCGGGTAGCCCGGCACGAGCGTCCCGTACAGATCGAAAATCACCGCATCGTACTTCATTCACCGTCGCCTTACCTGCTACAGATTCACGCCGACCTCGCCGGCGACCTTTCGCACATACCCCGCCGCCAGCCGGTACTGTTCGGCATCGGGCAGATGCTCTAATAGTATCGGCAGATCGGGGTCGAGTTTGTCCATTTCTTTCAGGAAGGTTCGGTAGTCGACCTGCCCGAGCCCGGGTCGGCATTCGGTCAGGTGCACGGTGAAATCCTCGTCGATGATCATGTCCTTGGCGTGGACGCTCTTGATCTGCGGGCCGAGCTTGCCGAAGCATTCGCGGAGGAACTCGCCGCTGCGGTAGAACTTCCGCGGGTCGGTGATGATGTTGATCGGGTCGAAATGCACGGCGAACCGCTCGCGATCGATGCCCTTGATCAGCTCCAGGTAGCTGTCCGGCGAGTCCGGCGGAATCCACGGCATGGGCTCCAGCGTGTAGTACGTCCGCGTGGGTTTGACCTCATCGATGATCTCGCGGACCGATTCCATGATCCGCGCGAGGGTTTCGTCGGAGAAGTTGTCCGCGTCCGGGCCGTCCCACCGGCTGCCGCGTCCGCCGGCGATATTGACGCAGCAGCGCGCGCCGATCCGGTCGGCCAGGTCCAGCTGCTTCTTGCACTTGGCAAGAGCCTCTTTCCGCTCGGCCTCGTCCGGGCTGATCGGATTGCTCCACGCGCCGACCTCCGCGATGACAATATCCGCCTCTGCCGCGGCGCGCTGGTAGGCCTTGACCGTCGCGTCGTCCGCGTCGGCCCGGACCGGACAGACCGCCGAGCGGTATCCGAGTTTCTGCACTTGCCGGGCCCACTGCTCCGGGTCCTCGAAATCCGCGAAAACCGGGCCTCCTAGTCTCATCCTGATGCGTCCTTTCCAGCCGAGGTCGAATCGCTGAATATCTCTCGCAGGCGGCGCTGGATCTCTTCCCAGTGCGTCGCCCGCCACAGAAGTTTACCACATCGGGTACACCGCCAGAAGCGCCGGCAGTTCCGGAACGCCAGCGGGGGCGCCTCCCCGGCCACGGCGTGTTTGGGTACCTCTTCCAGCAGGCCGTTGCACTTCATGCAGCGGGACGGACGGCGGAGCGGGAGCTTCAGGGCGTTGGCTACGTAGTTCAGCGCCCCCAGCTTGGACAGCCCCCGCGGGACGAAGAGCGACCGGACCTGCCCGGAGGTGATGAGATTCCGCTGGAAGATGCCGCTGTCGCTGCTGAGCAGGATTCGCCCCTCCGCCAGCGACCGCCGGACCAGTTCGCCGTCGTCGATCCCGTGCTCGAAGGCCGCGTCGTAGCCGGCTGCCCGCAACCACCGGGCCAGACCGCCGAGCATCGCGTCGCAGAAGAACCTGGGAGCCTCGTGGGAAGACATACCCGCGTCAATCCAGCCCGTGCAGGAAGCGGTTCGCCCTCGGCCGGAATGTGTTGGCCCGGTCGAGCGAGAAGATGATCTGCACCGCCTTGCCGCGGATGAGGCTCTTGTGGACCGGCCCGAAGTAGCGGCTGTCGCTGGAATTGTCGCGGTTGTCGCCCAGCAGGAAGTAATCTTCCGGGCCCAGCGACACCGGTTTGAAGGACCGCTTGGACGAGAGACCGGGGGTGCGCATGACGATGTGGGAACTGCCGTCGAAGGTTTCCTCGGCGAAGATGCGTCGGCCGCCCAGCAGCACGTCAGCGTCGTGGACCTCCGCCTGTTTGAGGACGCGGTAGTCGGCGGGCTTGCCGTTGATGTAGACCACGTTGCATTTCATCTCAACGGTGTCTCCGGGCAGGCCGATCACGCGCTTGACCATCCGCTGCTGCGTGCGGGGGTTGAAGAACACCACCACGTCGCCCCGGCTGGGGCTGGACCATTCGGCCAGCGACCAGTCCGTGTACGGCGCGCACAGCCCGTAGGCGAGCTTGTTGACGAAGATCCGGTCGCCTTCGATGATCGCGGGTTTCATCGAACCGGTGGGCACGTCGTTCCAGTCGGCGATGGATGACCGGAAAGCCATGCCGATCAGCAGGATGATCAGAACCGGCCGACTCCAGTCCCAGAGCCGCCGGCTCAGCGGGAGGCGCTGGTCGGTCGTGGAATCTTCGGTTCGCTTGTTCGCCATAGTCTACCTTTGAGGAATTTCCACCGGGTTATACGCCCGGGCGGCGGGTCTGTTCGATCCAAACTGCTCCGACGGCGCCAAATCAGCGGTAGCCCAGCAGTTGCGGAAGGACCTCGCCCGATTTGCCGCGGATCGAGACATTCATCAGGCCGCTGAACCCGTTGGGCTCGGGATTGACCTCGATACTCCGGGCCCCTCCGGCCAGGGCCGTCTCGATAAGCCCCGCCGCCGGGTACACTACCGCGCTGGTCCCGACCACCAGCAGCAGGTCGCATTCGCTCGCGGCCTGCTCCGCCGCCCGCCACGTGTCCTGCGGGAGCATCTCACCAAACCAGACCACGTCAGGCCGGAGCCGACTTCCACATTCCGGGCAGGCAGGGGAGTCCAGGGCAACCGGGCCGACCGTTTCGGCGTAGCTGCAGTCGCTGCACCGCACCGCAAGCAGCGATCCATGCAGTTCCAGCACGTTCTCCGTGCCCGCCGTCTGGTGCAGCCCGTCGATATTCTGCGTGGCCAGCGTGAAGCTCCCGCCCGAGCCGGCAATCCTTCGCTGCAGCTGGGCCAGGGCCTCATGGCCGGGATTGGGACGCACCGACCCCAGCTGCACCCGCCGGCGGCAATACCAGTCCCAGACGCCCTCCGGGTTCCGGGCAAAGCCCTGCGGAGTCGCCCAGTCTGCCACGCGCAGCCCGTCCCAAAAGCCTTTCCCCGCACCGCGATAGGTCGGGATCCCGCTTTCGGCGGAGATGCCCGCCCCGGTGAAGACGAAAACGTTTTTGGCGCCGGAGAGAAGCTCCCGGGCCCACTCAACCGGCTGCGGATACGATGCGTCGAAACTGTTCTTGACTTTGTCCGTCATGGTCGGGTTGATTATAGAAGGTTCTCGGAGCAATGTCGCTCCGGAATTCCTCGTGTTTTCCCGCCTTCAGGGACGGACATGATTCTGCTGCAAACCAATCAACCGGACTACGTTGGGATTGTTATCTGGGGAACAGTCCTGATCCTCATCCTGGTGGCGGCGTCCATTTTTATCGCGTGGTTGCGCCGCCGGTGGCAGTACGCTCAAGATGTCCGAGAGTCCGCCGGGTTCGATATGGAAGAGCTCCAGCGGCTGCGGGAAAAGGGCGAATTGTCGCCGGAAGAGTTCCGCGTGCTGCGAAGAACTGTTCTAGGTCTGGACTTGGACGGCCAAGAAGGCAATAATGAAGGACTAAACGCGGGGGACGATCAAGACGATAGTAACGAAGCCGAGACTCGGGAAGAGTAATCTTCCTTCGCAACTTCCATGGAGAGCCGAGTTAGATATGAGTTCATCGAATAAAGGTGGTTCCGGTGGCGGCCGATCCGATGGCCCCGGGCCGTCCGGTCCCCGCGAATGCGCATTCTGTCACCGCTCCAGCGACGAGGTCCAGCCGCTGGTAGAGGGCCCGGACAACGTGAATATCTGCGCCAATTGCGTCGAGCTGTGCCACAACATCATTCGTCAGGAGCAGCGGCGGACGTCCAAGTCCAAACCGCTGTTCACTTCGATTCCGACGCCGCGGAAAATCAAGGAATACCTCGACGAGTACGTCATCGGTCAGGAACTGGCCAAGAAGGTGCTGAGCGTCTCGGTTCACAACCACTACAAGAGGCTGATGCACGTGGACTCCGAGCAGGGCGACGATGTCGAGATCGACAAGTCCAACGTCCTGATGATCGGGCCCACCGGCTGCGGTAAGACGCTCCTGGCCCGCACGCTGGCCAACGTGCTGAACGTGCCGTTCGCCATCGGCGATGCGACCACCCTCACCGAGGCAGGGTATGTAGGCGAAGACGTCGAGAACATCATCCTCAAGCTGCTCCAGGCCGCCGACTGGGACTTGGAAGCTGCCGAGCGCGGGATCATCTACATCGACGAGATCGACAAGGTCGGCAAGACCTCCAGCAACGTCTCCATCACCCGCGACGTCAGCGGCGAGGGCGTGCAGCAGTCGCTGCTGAAAATGCTCGAAGGCACCGTGGCCAACGTGCCCCCGCAGGGCGGCAGGAAGCACCCCGAGCAGCAGTACATCCAGGTCGACACCAGTCACATCCTGTTCATCTGCGGCGGGACGTTCGACGGTCTGGAAGACATCATCAAGAAGCGTCTGGGTCGCCAGCTGATCGGCTTCAAGACCGAAGACGCCGAGGAAGAGACCTCGCAGGAGCGGTCGAACATTCTGGCCCAGGTCGAGCCGCATGACCTGGTGCAGTACGGGATGATCCCCGAATTCGTCGGCCGGCTGCCTTGCCTGACGGCCCTGGAGCAGCTGGACGTCGACGCGATGGTTCGCATCCTGACCGAACCGAAGAACGCGGTCATCCGCCAGTACAAGCGCCTGTTCGAGATCGAAGACTGCACGATCGAGTTCACGGATGAGGCACTCAAGGCCGTGGCCGAGCGGGCTCTCCAGCGGGACGTCGGTGCCAGGGCGTTGCGGGCGGTCGTCGAGAACATCATGCTCGACATCATGTACGAACTGCCCGAGAACAAGGAAGAGGGCGCCGTCTACGAGATCACCGCAGAGATGGTCGGCGATGCCGCCCCCACCCTCAAAAGCGCCAAAAAGAAAAAGACCAGAAAGAGAAAACAAAGCGCCTGAGACGGACGCTGATCTCCGGCCAGACATGAGCCTCCGTGCTCTCAGTGTTCTCCGTGGTTTTTTAACCACTGAGGGCACCGAGGACACGGAGGTTTTTTTAGTCACGAAGTTCTCGAAGACCTCGAAGGCCACGAAGGTCTTTTGTTTGCTTTCCGCGCGGGGAACGATTTTCCGGGCGGGCAGCGGCTGGCAGGATCGGGGAGCCCAAACCACAACGCCGTTCTTCGAGATCTTCGCGGCCTTGGCGATCTTCGTGATTGAGAAGAAAAACCACCAAACCCCTCTGTGCTCTCCGTGGTTTATGAACCACCGAGGACACCGAGGACACGGAGGTTTTTTTAGTCACGAAGTTCTCGAAGACCTCGAAGGGCAAGAAGGTTTTCTGGGGGTTCCGCTTTTTGGGAAAGCTGTCCCGGACGGGCAAGGCGGTGCGGAACGGGAATTCAAAAAACAACCACGCCGTTCTTCGAGATCTTCGCGGCCTTGGCGATCTTCGTGATCA
>JBKHHU010000174.1:0-7204 GCA_046539045.1 Phycisphaerae bacterium | reverse complement strand
GACGGTTCGCGCCGGCGGGGCAACTTTCACCTGCACCGTGGATGACAGCGGCAAGATGACGTTCGACAACAGGACCAGGTAACACTCGCGGACTCGAAACGCCGGCCAGGGGACGGGAACAGTATCTCCCGTCCCAGTACCGTCCGAATGGCAATGCCACTCCGGGCACCCCGATCTAGGTCGCTTCAATGTAGAAATGGTGGCATCTGCGCACGCTCCGGCCCCCGGGCTGGCCGCCGGTTACCTGCGCCGGCATGCGGCCACGGACCCCATAGGAAGGGTCGTCCGGCAGGCTATTGCTGCCCCGCAGCCCCGCATCGGCAAAAAATGCTGCCGCACCGTCTTGTCCGTTCACGTGGGGAAATTCCCTGACCAGGTTCTAGAATGTTCTGGAGTTTCCGAACCTGTTTCTGTCTTCAAAAGGGAGACCATGGTCAAGCGAATTGCAGGTGTGGTTCTGGTGTTGAGCGTGTTAGCCGGCATTGGCGCAGGCATCTGGTATGTCTGGTTCCGTGAGGAACCGGAAACCGAATTGAAGCTGTACGGCAACGTAGATGTTCGTGAATCGGAACTGGCATTTCAGGAACGCCAGCGCGTCGAGAAGATGATCGCGGAGGAAGGCGATGCTGTACAAGCCGGGCAGCTACTGGCGAAGTTGGAAGAACGCCGGTTGACCCCACGACTGAATCGAGCGCGTAGCAGGCTGCTGGCCGAGCAGGCCGTCCTCGAGAGACTCCAGCGAGGTACCCGCGAAGAGAATATCGCCAAGGCGAAGGAGGATCTGAAGGCGGCCCTGGCCGCTGCCGAAAACGCCAGGCTTCGCTATCGGAGGATCCGCGACGCCCTGGAAACGGGGGCGGCTACCCAGCAGGAACTGGACACCGCTCGCACGCGTCTGGAGGAAACGGAGGCCCGAGCCCAGTCGGCTCGGGAGAATCTGATACTCGCCGAGAAAGGACCTCGACGCGAGAACGTTTCCGCTGCCGGCGCTCGCGTTGAGGCACTGCAGGCAGAGGTGAAGCTGCTGGAAAACCGCGTTGGTGACACACGTCTTCACGCGCCGGTGGATGGCGTGATCAGGAAGCGCGTCCTGGAACCGGGGGACATGGCCGGTCCGAATCGACCGGCCTACACGCTGGCGATCACCGACCCGGTCTGGATCCGCGTGTACATACCCGAAGACAGACTTGGCTTGATCGCGCCGGGGATGAAGGTCCAGGTAAAAACCGACAGCTTCCCGGACAAAAAGTACACTGGAACAATCGGTTACATATCGCCGACCGCGGAGTTCACGCCGAAAATCGTGCAAACCGAAAAGCTGCGGACCAAGCTGGTATATCAGGTGCGGGTGAATGTCGACAATGCGCAGAATGAACTGCGGCTGGGTATGCCCGCGACAGTGATCATCCCATTGAAACAGCAGCCTGCAACAAAACCGGCAACAGCTCCCTCTACCACCCGACAGTCCCATGGGTCCACCAAGGCAGCAGGCTAATGAGCACGCGGGCACAAGCCGAGTTGCATGCCGAACCCGAACGCGAGGAAGAGGGGCATCCCGTGCGTCTGGAATCCGTCGGCAAGTCCTTCAAAAGGGGCAAGCGCAAGATTGTCGCGCTGGATGAAGTGGATCTGCAGATCAAAGCAGGAAAGGTGACCGGACTGGTCGGTCCGGACGCTGCCGGGAAGACCACATTGATCCGCATGGTCGCGGGTCTGCTCCGTCCTGATCAGGGGCAGGTGACGGTTCTCGGACTGGACGCTGCGGCAGAGAGTCTGCAGGTACAGCAACGTATTGCCTACATGCCGCAACGGTTCGGACTGTACCGGGAACTGTCGGTGCAGCAGAATCTGGACCTGTACGCGGACCTGAAGGGTGTGGATCCGTCCGAGAGGCAGCAGCGGTACGAGCAACTGATGGAAATGACCGGCCTGGGCGATTTCACCGACCGCCATGCGGGGCAGCTTTCGGGCGGCATGCAGCAGAAACTCGGGCTGGCCTGCGCGCTGGTCCGTGTGCCGGAACTGTTGTTGCTGGATGAACCGACAGTGGGTGTCGACCCGTTGTCACGGCGGTCGCTATGGGAAATCGTCTATGAGATGGTCGAATCCGAGGGCGTTACGGTCCTTCTGAGCACGGCGTACCTTGATGAAGCCGAACAGTGTCATGAAGTGGCGGTGCTGCACGAGGGACGGCTGCTGGATTTCGATAGGCCCAACGCCTTCCTGGACCGCGTGAGGGGACGCGTGTTCGCAGTCCGGGGCGACCGGAGCGGAAGGGACCTGGAGCGACAGATGCGCCGCAGGGATGATGTAGTGGACGCTACGTTGCATGGCGGACGGGTGCGAGCGATTCTTGCCGACCAGCCCGAGGATGATTGGACCCCCGAAGACGGCAGGGCAGAACAGGTTGAGCCCAGGTTCGAGGACATCTTCGTAGACATGCTCCGCAAGAAGCAGGAGGAAGATGCCACCGATGTTTCCGACGAACCGCTGGTTTCGGCATCCGACAGAGCCAACGGCGACGATGTGGCCATCTCCGTTGAAGGGCTGACCAAAACATTCGGAGACTTCACGGCCGTGGACGATCTACAGTTCGAGGTCAAAACCGGCGAGATCTTCGGTCTGCTGGGGCCGAATGGGGCGGGCAAAAGCACCACATTTCGCATGCTCTGCGGGCTCTTGCCGCCGACTGACGGGCGACTGGAAGTAGCCGGTGGAGATATGCGAGAGGCCCCGGCAAAGGTCCGCTCACGCATCGGCTACATGTCACAGCATTTCAGCTTGTACACCATGCTCACAGTGGAGAGAAACCTGAGATTCTTCGCTTCGCTGTATGGGCTGAGTCGGCGGCGCCGGCGGGAGATGGTCGTCCGTATGTGTCGGCGACTCTCTCTCAGCGAGATGGCCGATACGCAAAGCGGCACGCTTCCGCTCGGTTTCAAACAGCGCCTCGCGATGGCGTGCGCCCTGATGCACGAGCCGGACGTGATCTTTCTCGACGAGCCCACCAGTGGGGTGGATCCGCTGGCCCGTCGCGAGTTCTGGAGCCATATCAATGCTTTGGCCGATGCGGGCGTGACGGTGATGGTTACCACCCATTTCATGAGCGAGGCGGAATACTGCAACCGGCTGGCGGTGATGCAGGCAGGAAAGATCCTGCGCGTCGGCACGCCCGATGAGATCAGGGAAGAAGCTCGCAGCGATGGCAATCCCGAGCCAACCATCGAGGATGCTTTCGTACAATTGATCCGGTCTGCCGGAGAGGAGGCATCTTGAGTTCGCAGCGCGACAGCGGGGCCGGTCACGGCAGCGGCGTGCGGCGTGTCCGCGGCCTGGTGCGCAAGGAGTTCATCCAGATCCTTCGCGACCCGAGCAGCCTGGCGATCGCGTTTCTCCTGCCGACACTCCTGCTGTTCATGTTCGGCTACGGTGTGTCTCTGGACGCCGAAGACGTGCCGATCGCGGTGGTGGTCGATCAACCGTCTGCCGCCACGAGCCGCTTGACCGGGGCTCTGCGGGCCAGCCGGTATTTTGATCCCAAACCGGCGGGTACCGTCCATGCGGCCCAGAAGGCGATGCAGCGCGGCAGGGTCGACGGCATCCTGCACCTGCGGGGGGATTTTTCGAAGGATATCTTTCGCTCCGACGGAGCAGATATCCTGCTGATCGTAGACGGGGTGGACGCCAATCGCGCTCGGCTGGTTCGCGGCTACCTTCGCGGGATCTACCGGAAATGGACTGCCGACGAGGCGTCCGTCCAGGGAAGGCAGTCGATCCCGTCGGTTACCGTAGAGTACCGTGTCTGGTTCAATCCGGAGGTCCGAAGTCGGAACTTTCTTGTTCCCGGGCTCATCGCGGTGATCATGACGTTGATCGGTGCGTTGCTGACTGCGTTGGTTGTCGCCCGCGAATGGGAACGCGGGACCATGGAATCGCTCTTCGTTACTCCTGTGCGCATGCGGGAGATCCTCCTGGGCAAACTCCTGCCGTATTTTGTGCTCGGCATGGGAGGGATGGCCTTGACAGTGGCCATGGCGACGTGGTTGTTCGATGTTCCGTTTCGCGGCTCGTGGTTGGCGCTGGGTGGGGCCTCGGCACTGTTCCTGCTGGTTGCCCTTGGGATGGGGCTCCTGATCAGCACGGCCACGAAAAACCAGTTCGTCGCCGGACAGATAGCCTTGCTGTCGACATTCCTCCCGGCGTTCATCCTCAGCGGATTCATCTTCAATCTCCAGAGCACCCCGGCACCGATACGGATGCTCTCGCGGATCGTCGCCGCACGATATTTCATAGACATTCTGCACACGTTGTTCCTGGCCGGGACCATCTCCACGGTGCTGGTGACCAACGCCATTGCGCTGGTGACGATGGCGGGGCTTTTTCTCGGCCTGAGTCGTCTTCTGTCACGAAAGAGGTTGGATTGATGATCGCTTCCCTGCAACGGATACTGGCTGTGATGCTCAAGGAGTTCGTCACGCTGCTGACCGAACCGCAGAGCAGGCTGGCGATTCTGGCACCTCCTCTGGTGCAGCTGTTCGTGTTCGGATATGCGGCGACCTATGATCTGAACAATGTTCCGTACGCCGTCTACAATGAGGACCGGGGTGAGCTGTCGCGCCGGTTGCTGGCGCGGTTTGAAGGTCCCCGAGCACTGACGCCGGTGGCGCGGATCTCCCGGGATGACCAGATCCGCCGGCTCATCGACAGTGGCGAAGTACTGATGGTGATCCGGATTGATCCGGATTTCACCCGCGACGTCCTCAGCGGGCGCAGCGGGAAGGTGCAGGTTATTGTTGACGGGCGCAATTCCAACACCGCCCAGATCGCTCTGAATTATGTCCGGCAGATCGTGGCGGATTTCAACGTTCGCCAGAGTGAAGAAACCGCCCGACCTGCCGCCCCGGCCAGACTGATCACCCGTTCATGGTACAATCCGAACCTGCGGAGTCGGTGGTTCATTGTTCCGGGCATGGTCGGGCTCATCACGCTGGTGACGACCACGCTCGTGACGGCTATGTCGGTCAGCAGGGAGCGCGAGCAGGGGACTTTTGAGCAACTGCGGGTGACGCCGCTGCGTCCTATCGAGATCGTAATCGGCAAGGCGCTGCCCGGATACGCAATCGGCGTCATCGAGGCCAGCGTCATTATGGTCTTGGCCGTCTTCTGGTTTGGCGTGCCGCTGTTGGGGAGTCTGGTGTTGTTCTACACTGGACTGCTGCTGTTCCTGTTCAGCAGCGTGGGCGTGGGGCTGATGATCTCGTCGCTGTCACGCACGATGCAGCAGGGCCTGCTGGGTACGTTCCTTTTTCTGGTGCCGGCGGTGATCCTTTCGGGATTCTCCTCGCCGATCGACAACATGCCTCGAGCGCTGCAGGTCGCAACCCTGGCCAACCCGTTCCGTCACTTCCTGGTGATCCTGCGGGGTGTCTTCCTGCAGGGCTCTCGCCTGAGCGAGATGATCCACAGCCTCTGGCCGATGGCCGTCATCGGGGCCGTCTGCATGGCCGCAGCAGCGTTGCTGTTCCGCCGCAAAACCGGGTAAGCACCCGCCGGTCCGGACGGCTCATCGCATCGTGCCTGCTCCTCGGATCCCGCCCGGTGGGCTCATTCCCACAGCAGGTTTCGCCATCCCGCTCGCAGCATGTCGGACATGTCACCGGCAACGGGGTCGTCCGGCTGGCTGGTGAGCAGGTCGACTTCCTCGCGTGGGTCGGTCTTGAGGTCGAACAGTTGCTTGCGTGAGCCGTCGGGGGTGACCCACTCGGTGTAGAAATAGTGGCAGGTGCGCACGCTGCGGCCTTGAATTCGGCCCCAGTTGACCTGGGCCAGTACGCCGTCGCGGAAGCCGACGTCAGGGTCGTCCAGCAGGGGCGTCAGGCTCACGCCCTCGTGCTTCTGGGCGACTTCGAAACCCAGCAGATCGCAGAGCGTGGGGAACAGGTCCGGTTGCTCGACCAGTGCGTCGCACGTTCTGCCGTGCGTGCCCGGCCGGCGCGGGTCGCAGATCGTCAGTGGAATACTGACCGACTCGCGATAGAGATAGTTCTTGAACCACAGCCCGTGTTCACCGAGCTGGAACCCGTGGTCGCCGGTCAAAACGATCAGCGTATCGTCGGCGAGGCCCTCGTCGTCGAGCGTGTCGAGGATGCGTCCGATCTGCTCGTCGGCAAGGCTCACGCAGGCCAGATACGCCTTGATCGCCCCGATCCGCTGGTCGCGCGTGAGCCCGAATTCGCTGCACCATTGTCGGCGGATGTAGTCGGGCTGGTCGGTGGCGTCCGCGTGCTCGTCGGGGATGTCGATCTCCGCGTCGTCATAGAGTTCGAAGAACCGTTCCGGGGCAACCAGCGGCACGTGCGGGCGGATGAACCCCGCCGCCCAAAGGCAGTTGTCCTCCTGGGCTCGCCGGCGAATGGCCCGGCAGAGGTCGCTAGCCACATGGTAATCGTGGTGCCGATCATCGCTTTTGAGTGCCCGGACCCACTGTATCGCGCCGCCGCTGCCCACCTCGTGCGTGTCCCGCGGGGTGTAGTTGCGGCGGATCCCGTCGCAGTTCAGGTCCAGCCCGGTCGGGTTGAACTTCTCGCACCAGGAGTACGGGTCGTCGTCGCCGTCGCTGCCGACGTTGCACTCCGGGACGCCCTTGTGATAGACCTTCCCGGAACGCATCGTGTACCATCCGCGAGACCGCAACGCCTGCGGCCAGGTGATCACGTCCGGCAGTTTGCCGCGGAGGTCGTTGTGCAGCGTATCTACGCCGTGCGTATCCGGCCGGAGTCCGGTAAACAGACACGCCCGCCCGGGCGCGCAGATCGCACACGGCGTATAGGCGTTGTCGAATCGCACGCCGCGTTGGGCAAGTCGGTCCATGTGCGGCGTGACCGGCTGGCCATACCGGCTGACCAGCGGGACGTAGTCATCGAAGACGAGGAACAGAACGTTCATGGGGCAGCTCCTGTGGCGGGCCGGTCGGGAACAGTATTGCCTCGAGCAGGGTTATAGTATGCACGGGCGATCAACGGGTGGAAGCAAAAAGCTCAAGCGTCTGCCGGCCGCAGGCCGAACGTGATCCGCACACCGCACCCGGACGCGCCGGCGGGGGAAGCTCTGCGAAGGACTTTCTATGGGGGGGGCGGTCCGGGTCAACGATCGGCCGGGAAAACTGCCCGCCGCTCCCGGTGCGTGCGCGAAACCGACCGCGTCA
>JBKHHU010000173.1:0-7208 GCA_046539045.1 Phycisphaerae bacterium | reverse complement strand
GGGATCTGTATGACCTTACCGGTAGTTTACCTCTCTACTCCCAGCCGGTCCGACAAGCCCTAAAGTGCAGCCGGGACGGATTGTTCCGGCTGCTTCCGGTTTCCTGTCTGTTGTCTTCTATCTCATGCTCCATGACCCCGGATTTTCCTGCCCTGTGTCGGTTTGCTCGGGTACAATCCCGTCCATGACACGGACGTCGGCATATCGCATACTCGGGATCGACCCGGGCCTGCATACCACCGGATACGGAGTGGTTGATTTCACCGGGAGCAGGCCGGCCATCGTGGAAGCGGGGGCCATCAAGACCCGCACCCGAGCTTCCATGCCCGAGCGTCTGCGGCAGATCCACCTGGACGTAACGGAGGTCCTCGGCGATCACGAGCCGGACATGATGGCCGTGGAGAAGCTTTACGCCCACTACGCCCACCCGCGGACCAGCATCCTCATGGGTCACGCCCGCGGGGTCATCCTGCTGGCCGCCCAGAACCAGGGCGTGCCGGTCTGCAACGTACCGGCGACCAAGGTCAAAAAGAACCTCACCGGCAACGGGCACGCAAACAAGCGCCAGGTCCAGATCGCCGTGCAGCACCTGTTCGGCCTGCCGGAACCGCCGACGCCCAACGACGTGTCCGACGCGATCGCCATCGCCCTCTGCGCAGGGCGGATCGCCGTGTGAACGCTTGCAACGAATTCGCATTCTGTTAGGATTGCGGCATGATAGCCAGAATTGCAGGACGATTGGACGAAATTGCCACCGGCCGGGCCCTGGTCGACACTCATGCAGGCCTCTGGTACGAGGTGCGCATCTGTGCCTATGACACGGGCAGGCTGAGTCGCAAGGTCGGCCAGGACGTGATGCTGTACACGATTCACTACTTCGAAGGTGACCCCACCCGCGGGCAGCAGGAGCCGGCCCTGATCGGCTTTCTGAACGAGACCGATCGCGATTTCTTCCGCGTCTTCACCACCGTCAAGGGTGTCGGCATCCGCAAAGCCCTCCGGGCGCTGGTGAATCCCCCTGCCGAGGTAGCCGCCGCCATCCAGGCAAAGGACGTCAAGCAGTTGCAGACGCTGCCCGAGATCGGCAAACGCATGGCCGAGCGCATCATCACCGAACTGCACGGGAAGCTGGACGAATTCGCCGGACCCGCTACCTCCGGTCCGACCGGTGAAGCGCTCAGCGAAGCCGGCGAAGAGGCCATCTCCGTACTGGTCCAGCTCGGCGAGAAACGAATCGACGCTGCCGCACTGGTCGAGCGCGTGCTGGCTGTCGACCCGGAAATGGATTCCCCCGAGGAAATTATCAAGCAGGCCTATCGCCTCAAAGCAGGAGCCGCCAAGGGCTGACGCCCACGGAAGGCACGCTCCGGAAATAGCAGACCATGGCACGCGAGAAGATCATCTCCTCCCAGTCCACGGGAGTCGAAGACGAGAAATTCAACGTTGCACTCCGCCCGGAAACGCTCGAGCAGTGCATCGGGCTCGGGCTCCTGCGCGAGAAGCTGGAGATCTCCATCCAGGCTTCCAAACAGCGCGGCGAGCCGATGGAACACGTGCTGCTGCACGGGCCTCCGGGCCTGGGCAAAACCACACTCGCCCACGTCATCGCTTCCGAGATGGAAAGCACCATCAAGGTCACCTCCGGGCCCGCGCTGACGCGCCCAAGCGACCTGATCGGCATCCTGACCAACCTGGAAAGCGGGGACGTGCTGTTCATCGACGAGATCCACCGCCTCGCCCGCAGCGTGGAAGAGTACATCTACCCTGCGATGGAAGACTACAAGGTCGATTTCGTGGTCGATTCGGGGATGCATTCCCGGACGATCAACCTTCCGCTCAAGCCCTTTACGCTGATCGGGGCGACCACGCGGGCCGGGATGCTCAGCCCGCCGTTGCGGACGCGGTTCGGGATCACGCACCATCTGGAGTTCTGGAACCCCGAGGACCTGACCGACCGCTGCCGGATGTCGGCAGAGATGCTCGAGACCGACTACGATGAAAAGGCGCTGCAGAAGCTCGCCCGCCGGGCTCGCGGCACGCCCCGGATCGCCAACCGGCTGCTGCGACGCTGTCGAGATTATGCCCAGGTCAAAGCCGACGGGAAGCTCACGGAGTCGGTCGTCGACGCGGCCCTGAAACTGGAGGGTATCGACCAGCTCGGCCTGGACGAACTCGACCGCCGCTTCCTGAAGGTCATCATCGACACCTACAACGGCGGACCGGTCGGAATCGAGGCGGTGGCAGCGACGCTGGGTGAGGAGACAGACACGCTGGTGGACGTCGTGGAGCCCTACCTGCTTCAGCAGGGGCTGCTGGCAAGGACCCGGCGCGGGCGACTGGTGACCATCAAGGCCTACGAGCATCTGAAGATCAGGAAGCTGCCCCCCTCCGCCGGCGACGGCCTGTTCGACGAACAACAGTAAGCCGCCCTGAAAAAAGAGCAGGGCTGCTATAGACGGTGCGCCGGAGAAGGTCATTCCCGAAGCGGCGCGGTCTATAGCAGGCCTTCAGCCTGCGCCGCGAAACCCGATCATGTGCGCGGTTCCCGCCTGATTACCAGGGTCAATCGCGAAACGGCTGCGATTGACCCTTCGCTGTAGATATTCCAGCCTTTCAGGCTGAGAAGCAACAGCCAGGCTAAACACGTACGCCTGCTGGCCCGCCTCAGCCATGGATGGCCGACGCAACGGCGGCAGAGAATTCCTGCCCGTAAAGCGCATCCAGAATCCGCCGGATTTCCGCATCGAGCGGCGCGTCCGCTACGGGCGTCCGCTCCCGGACACACGGAAACTCCCACGCCGACGGATCCACCGTCAGCACCGGATGCTCGCCCTCGATCAGCGACAGCGGCCAGAGCGCACACCCGAGGGGTTTGATCCGGTAGGCGTCCAGCCCCTCGGCCAGGGCGGCGGCATGGATGGAACACAACACGCCCGTTTCCTCGGATGCGAAGGCAAAGCAGCACAGCCCATGTTCGTCGGTCTCCACAGAATAGAGGCCGTCTCCGGTCGGCTCGAACGGGTTGTCGAACTCGTCGGCAAGGTGCGGCGCGTACCGGGAGGCCGGCGGGACGCAACCGGCGATCCGGGGCAACTCGTCGCGTCCCACGCAGATATCGAACGCGGCGCAGCAGACGGACTCGCCGGTGCATTTGGACGGTTCGCACCGGTACCCGATCGAGGCGATCGTCTCCACATCCACCCGCAGACCCGCAATTTGTGAAAGTTTTCCCGTTTCCATTCGTTACTCCGTCTCAAGGGAGTGTAGCATGCGGCCGGTCCGGGGCAAGTCCGGGCTTGCCCGGCGACGCCAACCGAGTCGCAATCCTGCTGCCGATCCACGATTACACAAGACTCAGACAAGTGCCCGGGAGTATTCGATGAAACTCACCAACCTGATCGTTCTTACGCTGGCAGCCTTGACAGTGCCGGCCGGTTCTGCTTTCGCGGCAGAGAATGAAGCCAAACCCGGTTATCGTAAAGGCCCGATCCACATGGCAAGCGAGCCGCTGCATGACATTTTCGCGCTGACCATGGAAGACGGCAAACTGGTGCTCGACCGCGAACATTGGGAGAAGGCCGCCGCCCCCGAAAAAACCAAGAAACGCCTCGAAAAACTGCGGGAGCAATACAGGAAACGCGGCCTGCCGGAGAAGATGATTGAGCTCCAGTTGCGTCGGTATCAGGGCCTCACCGGAGGAATCAGCGGGCTCATCGCGAATTTCGGGCAGAAGGTCGGCTTCACGTCCCGGGGGCAAGGAAACGTCAACGGACAGCGCAGCTACACATTCGGCAAGATGGGTTTCCATGCGTCCTTCGTACCCGCGGAGGACTCGTTCCAGGCCCTGCTGGTTGAGGACGCCGACGACGGCAAGTTGCTGCGGTTCCGCGAGCACGACAACGGGCTGCAGATCACGCTGGTCAACGGCACGGGACCGTTGACGCTGATCGTCCGACAGAACCTCCGGGGCTTCAGCGTCTTTCACCTTGCCGGCGACAAGACCGTCCGCAAAGACGCCAAAGACTTCTCGGAGTTCTACACCGAAAACCGCGACTATGCGGAGAACACGCTGTTCCCGCTGCTGCGGTTCAACGGCATCCGTCCGCCGGTGACGGCTTATTCCCAGCAGGTCAAAAGCACCGTTCTGAACATGCTCCGCAAGCCACTGAGAAAGGAAGAGCGGGCAAAATTCAGGGGCATGGTAGCGGACCTGCAGTCCGACCAGTTCCGAACGCGTCAGGAAGCAAGCAAGAAGATCGGCCAGACGGTGCTGCGGGGCTATCCGGTATACGAGAAGGCCCTGGCCGAGGAGGAGCTTTCCCCCGAAGCGCAGCAGCGCATCACCGACGCCCTGGCCAAGCATGAGAAGGAACTGAAGCTACCGCGGCTTGTCCTCCGCCTCGGCCTGCTCACGGACACGGAGTATCTGGTGGACCTGCTTGGCAAGACCGAAGGCGACAACGCGAAACTCATCGCCGCACGGCTGGAGAAGCTGACCGGCAAGGAGCACGGTACGGAAGTCGACGCGTGGCGCAAGGAGCTGTCCAAGCAGGAGAAACCCGCCGACCGATGAAGATTCTCGCACTGGAGCCGCACTACGGCGGATCGCACAAGGCGTTTCTGGACGGCTGGTCTGCCGCGAGCGGGCACGAGTGGACCGTGCTGGGCTTGGGCGCCTACAAGTGGAAATGGCGGATGCGTCATGGCCCGGTCACGCTGGCCCGGCGCGCCGAGGAACTGCTGCATGAGAGTCAGCGGTGGGATGCGGTTTTCTGCTCGGACATGCTGAACCTCGCGGAGTTCCGCGGGCTGGCTCCCGCCGCCCTACGGGACGTGCCGACGGTTGCGTACTTTCACGAGAACCAGTTGACCTACCCGGTGCGGGAGGAAGACCGGCGCGACCTGCACTTCGCCTACACGAACTTCACCACCGCCCTGGCCGCCGAGCAGGTATGGTTCAACTCCGCGTTTCATCGGACGGAGTTCCTGGACGCGTTGGAGGCGCTGCTCAAACGCATGCCCGACCACGGCCACGCTGATGCGGTGGGAGCGATCAGGGACAAATCCCGGGTCGTACCGGTCGGGATCGAAGACGCCCCGGGCCGGACAGAGCAGCGACAGCCGGGGCCGTTGCGGATCGCGTGGGCAGCACGGTGGGAATTCGACAAGAATCCGGAAGATTTCTTCGCCGCCCTGACAGCGCTGGCCCGTCGCGGCATGAACTTCCGCCTCAGCGTGCTCGGCCAGGCGTACCGGACCAGCCCCGCCTGTTTCGCCGCCGCCCGGGCGGAATTCGCCGAGCGGATCGATCATTGGGGGTATCTCGATTCGCGACGGGACTACCTCTCGGCGTTGGCACGGGCGGATGTGTTCGTCTCCACCTCCAATCACGAGTTCTTCGGGATCAGCGCAGTGGAAGCAGCCCGGGCCGGGACCCTGCCGGTTCTGCCGATGCGCCTGGCATACCCGGAAGTCTTCGATCTGGACCGCCGGCCCGAAGCACGTGACTTCTTCTATGACGGCAGCGTCGAGACCCTCACAGAGCACCTGCTGTGGCTTGGCGGTCGTCTCCACAACCGCCGCTGGTGGAACGAGAGAACCGCCTTGGCCCGCCGGATTGCCGGCAGGTACACCTGGCCCGTCCTGGCCGGCGATCTGGACCGCCGAATCGCCCGGCTGAGAGCAGATTGAAAACTGTGCCCTGCCGGACCTTTGCATTCTCACCGCCCATCGGGAATAATTGAGGGCAACCGAGTATCGACTCCAAACCTTTACTGAAGGGGAACCGACATGAAGAAGATCCTGCTGTACGCACTGGCGGGCCTGCTGCTGATCGTCGTGATCGCGCTGGCTGTCACGGTGTACTACGTCAACGATATCGCCAAGGAGGGAATCCAGCGCGGCGGGACGATGGTTCTGGGCGTGGATACGACCGTCGACGGCGTCGATGTCAAACTCCTGAGCGGAAACCTGGGCATGGAAAACCTTCGGATCAGCAATCCCGAGAGGTATGACTCGCCTCACATGATGAAGATGGATGACATAGGCCTGGGGGTGGAGACCTCTTCCCTCTTCGATGAAATCGTGCACGTCCGGCAATTCGAACTGGAGGGCGTGGACATCCACATCGAGAAGAAGGGCCTCAAGGGCTCCAACATCGAAGAGGTGATGGCCAACATCGAGAAATTCGCCAAGACCGACCAGCCGGAGCCCAAAGACCCCGAAGCCGGTGGAAAAAAGGTCCGCATCGATCAGGTCCGCATCCGAAAAGTCACCGCCACGTTCCATCTGCCTTCGCTGAACGAGGGTAAGACCGTCTCCCAGTCCGCCACGATCGACGAACTGGTCTTGGACGACCTGGCCAGCGACGATCCCGCCACCGTCCGCAAGGTGATCGCCCGCCTCGTGCCGGCGCTGCTGGCTGCTGTCATGAACGAAGCCAAAGGAAAGATCGACGCGAAGTACCTGGAGGACCTGCAGGAAAGCATCGCCGACGCGGCTGCTCAACTCGGCCAGAACGCTTCCAAGTTCGTCAGCCAGGTCGGTGGGGACATCGCCGAGAAGGTGCAGACCGAGCTGGACAGCGTGATCAAGAAAACCGGTGCCGGAGTGGACAAGACCATCGACAAACTCCTCGGCAACGGCGAGAAAGACCAGTCCACCACGCAGGACGCCGAGGACGAGGACGAGGACGAGGACGGGGAGAAAAGCCCTGCCGATATCCTCGAACGTCTTTAAGCACTCCGGTTGGCGGGTCTCCCGACCCGTACGTATTTAGCCTGAGCTTGCGAGGGTGCCGGGCGATTCCTTCAGCCGTGCCACCGGCAGGGCGAAAGATCGAAGGTGGCCAAGGCGCGGAGAGCACGGAGGTCATTCATGGTCAAAGGGTTGTCAGCCACGAACAGCGCGAACCACGCGAACTTGTGGTTGGGTATTGCCAATCGCGGCGCGTCGAAACTGCGGTGACTCCGCCCCGGCAGGGGCGGGAAGATAGTAGCCCCGGGTGACCGAAGGGAACCCGGGGACAGGAAGGACCTGAAAAGATGAAGAGCCCCGGCAGGGGCGAAAGATGGAAGGTGGCCGCCGAGGCGCGGAGAGCACGGAGGTCATTCATGGTCAAAGGGTTGTCAGCCACGAACAGCGCGAACGACGCGAACTTGTGTTCACTCGACCACGGTCTGGCGACCTTGACTGCTTGCTCGGGCCCC
>JBKHHU010000172.1:0-7261 GCA_046539045.1 Phycisphaerae bacterium | reverse complement strand
TTCCAGCGGGCGGACGGCGAAGCGGAGGATGCGGATGCTGCATTTGTGGGCGCCGATCCCGAAGGTCTTGTCGTGGTCCAGTGTCCAGACGGAGGCGGTGCGGAGGCGGCTGGTCGCGCCTTTCCATGTGATGTAGTCCTTGTCGTTGAGTTTCACGCGGATGTTGGCATTCTTGTCCTCGACGACGACCTTGGCCCGGAGCGTATGGACCTTGTTGTTCGCCAGCGAGCCGTCGGTGCGGGTCGGGTTGCTGATCGCCTGCCGCCCGTCGATCCGCTCCAGACCGCTGACCTTCCCGCCCCAGCCGGAAATGTTCAGATTCGCCCGGCTGTCACCGGTGGGAAGGGCGATGAAGATGCCTTCCTCGTTCTCGGTGCGTGCGAACTGCACGAGCAGTTCATAGCTCCCGGTCGGATAATACCGCGCCTCCAGCACCGAGAAATCCCCGGCCTGCAGCTCCAGGCCCTTGTCGGTCATCCGCCACTTCCCGCCGTGTGCGTCGATGGCCAGATTGATGTCTCCCAGCAGGTTGAGCCAGCCGTCTCCGGCGCCACCGGCAAGCTCCCATCGTCGCCGACGGATCTGGGCCATCAGGCTGTGAGCGCGGGCCAGATCATCGACCTTGTCCTGCTTCTTGAGTCGCGAGACGTACTGCCGCGCCAGATCCTCGGCCCGGCTGAGCAGTTGGGCCTTGCCCAGCCCCTTGGTCCGCTCGGCCAGGGCGTTGTACCACCGCGTCAACAGGAGCAGCTGCTGGTCGGTCAGCTTGCCTTCGGGCGTCGCTGCCAGCTTCACGTGCATCTGCGTGGCCGGGTCAACGCCCTTGCCCAGTCGCCCCGCTGCCTTCTGCGGGTCGCTCAACCGCTGGAGGTACAGCATCACCAGCTCCTGGCGGGCCTCGGTTGCCGACGGGTCCTTCTTGAGCTTCTCCTCCAGCGTCCGGGCCAGTTCCGACGCGGCCCGGATCTGCTTGATCCGGGTGGTTCGCTCGAGAATATCATCGTCCATCAGCAGATCGTGGGACTTGCTGAGCTTCCGAACCTGCTGCAGGTGTTTCTCCGCGTCGTCCCAGTTGCGGGAATCGATGGCTGCGTCTGCCCGGGCCAGGGCAGACAGCGCCTCGGCGTTGTGATACTCCCGGACGGTGATGCGGGCCAACGCTCGAACCCGGGGGTACGGGCTCTTGTCGCCGATCTGCTCCAGCGTTGCTACGGCAGCGTCCGACCGCTGTAAACGCAAGATCCTCATCGCTACCCAGGAGCGGCTCAGCAGTTCCGGCGAGGCCGCCGGCGGCTCGGATTCTTCCAGAATCACGGCCAGTCGGCTCTTCACTTCGGCAGAGTCGGTGGAGTTCATCGTCTTTTGGAGGTACGTCGCGGCAGAGGATGCGTATTTCTTGAGATCTTCGGTCGCCTGCTGACGGGTTTTCCATTGGTCTGCGTCGAGTTGCTTGATGAGCGCGTCGATTTTGTCCACGGGCATGTCGGGCACGAGCTTCTGCTTGATGAACGCGACGGAGCTGTCTCCGCCGAGCATCAGCCGGTTCATGGCGGGGCGGTAGGTCGCTTCGGCGGCAAGCTGCTGCCAGAGGTGCTCGAGTTGCTTCTTGTCGAGCTTCACCGCAGAGGGGAGTACCTGCACGCGGACACTCTGGAGCCACCAGTTTCTCTCGTCGCCGACAAGGGGGCTGTCGGCAGAGAAACGCAGCGTGAGAGAACCCTCGCCATGCCGGAACACGCCGGTGGACTTCCACTGCTGGGGAACCGGGTACGGAGACGTGGCCACTTCCGGACCGGCCACCGCGCCGATACGCAGCTTGCCTTTCCACTCGGGCTTCTCTGCCGACTCCAGGCGCGTCTGGACCTCGATGCGGATGAACTGATGCTTCGGCAGGTCGGTCAGTGTGAGAGTCACCGGGACGCGGTTCAGCGGCCCGAGCGCATGTTGGCCGTCCTCGACGCTGCGGCGCGTGAACGACCACTCATCGCCCACCGGTTTGCTGAAGTCCGTGCTGTAGACGGTCTCCCCCTTGGGCTCGGGCTCGGCGGCCAGGGCGGCTGCTACCGGCAACAGCACCGTCAGTGCGGCAAGGGTGGTAAGGCTTCGCGTGGACATAAAGCTCCCATGGTTCTCTAAAAGCGCAGTTTAACTCCGGTTGGTCCAGAGCGAGTGGCAAAACTCTTCTCCGGTTCAGCCGGCTGCAATCGTCCCTGCCGGCAGGTCGCTCCTTGTCAGAAACGCTTTCGCCGACGCTGAACCACGAAATTACTTCTGTCACTCACTCTTTAACGCATCACCGGTAGCGCGATTGCATCTCGACCCGGGTCAGGTTCCCCAGCTTAGCCGCGCCGGTCAATGCCGCCAAGCGGAATGAACCCGGGCCCGCGCATAAAGGAATCCCGAATCGGACGAACCGACGCGGGATTCCCGAGTGCGGCCGGTTACTCTTCGGTGTCTTTTTCGGTTGTGTCATCGGCTTCGTCGGCGGATTCGGCAGCCTTGGGGGCTTGGTCTTTCTGGTCCTTGGCGTCTTCCTTCAGCTTCGCCAGCAGTTGATCGGCGATTTCCTTAATGTCCTCGGAGGGCAGGATGATCGGCGTGACGTTCTGCTGAACGTTGCGAAGCATGCAGATGCCCAGGAGTTTACCGTCGGCTGTGAAAACCGGCGAACCGGCTTGGCGGATGTCGCTGCTGAAGTAGATGCGACGGGGTTTGTCGACGACGGCCTGGATGCGTGCGGTCGAGACGTAGGTCGCGTTGTGCATGTTTTCGCCCATGCGGGAGAGCATAATGACCTCGTCGAGGATCTGCGCCTTGGGCGCCTTACCGAGCTTGAGGACCGTCGGCTTGTCGGGCATGGGCTGGTCCTCGGTCGGCTCGGCCACGACGAACGCCAGTCCGAGATCGGTGTCCTTCATGCGGATGGCGGCGGGGACTTCGGTTCCGTCCTCGAAGCGGATTTTCACGTCGTTGAACTCGGTCTTGGTGGTGAGTTTCTGCGGCGTCCCGCCGACGTTGACGGTCCTGCCGGATACCAGCGACGCAGGCGACAGCGTGCCCAGCGGGCAAACCACCAGCCCGGTTTCGTGCATCAGGAGCCCGTTGGTGCGGACCTTCTGTTCTTTGCTGCCGACCGACTGCCCACCGGCCATGGCCGTCATGTTTGCCACCGCTTCCACGCGGACCACGGCGTTCTGGTACTTCTTGATGACTTTGCGGGCGTTCTTGATGGTCTGCTCGGATTCCGCCACGGCGGCCGCGGTCATGACCAGGGCGACGGCGACGGTGAGAAATGATTTGTTGAATTTCACACTAAGCTCCTTCTGACTATGATTTCGATTTTCGATACGGTTGCGGTTCGACAGCCGCCCGGAGGCGGATTCACGGAATGTTATTCGCGGATGAGGTCCCAGTTCGGCTCGAGTTCGAGATACCGCGTTTGAGTTTTTCGGCGGATGAACAGCACGACCCGGTCGGCCTCGTTCCGGCGGGCGGAAGTGAGGATTTTCTTCAGGTCGCCGATCTCGTCGATGGTTTTCCCGTCGGCCCGCAGGATCACGTCCCCGCTTCGGAGCCCGGCCAGTGCGGCCCATCCGGCGGTGGCTACCTCGTCGACGATCACGCCGGTGCGTTCTTTCTTGCCGGCCCGCTCGGGGAAGGTCATCTCGCGGACGGCGAATTCGAACGCATCGTTCTCGTAGCGGTCCATCTCGGCTGCCGGGACGGGGTGGCTTTCCAGCTCGACAGACACCTTCCTGCGTTTGCCGTCGCGGACGACGTTCAGCTTCACCTCGCTACCGATGCGGTACTGGCGGATCATGTTGCGGAAGACATCGTAGTCCTTCTGGTCGCGGGCGTCGACGCTCATCCCGTCGATGGCGAGGATGATGTCGCCCACTTCGAGCTTCTCGGCGGCGTTGGTTTCGGGGATGACTTTCGTGACGCGGACGCCCGGTTTGCCGGTCAGGTCCAGCATCTTCGCCAGTTCGCGCGTCAGCACCTGCGTCTCCACGCCCAGCCATGCCTTTTTCGCCTGGATGGGCTTGTCTCGTTCGGCTTCCTTGCCCACCCGCAGCACCGTCAGCAGCTGCTCGGACCCGCTGCGGACGAAGGTCACCAGCACGGGCACCTGCTCGTCGGTGTCGGCGGTGAGCTTGCGGGTGATCTCCAGCAACTGCTGGACGTTGTTGACCGGCGTGTCGTTGACCTTGAGGATGATGTCGCCGGCGACCATCCGGGGCTTGCCCTCCGCGGCAGGGCCTCCGGCCCGAAGCGTATGGACGGCCACGCCGTCGCGCGTCTTGCGTCCGAGCATGGCGGCGATGGTGCGCGTGACGTTCAGTGCGGTAATGCCCCAGCTCTTGATCTCGATGCTCTTGCCGCGTGCGGGGTCGCGCTGGACGGTGGTGATGTCGGCGGTTTTGACCTGCCCGTCGCGGCGATAGGTGAATTCGAGTGTGCTACCGACCGGGGCGGATAGCACGACCTGGTGGAACAGGGGCAGTTCCTCGGCCACGCCTGCGTGGACGGGCTTGCCGTTGACATGCGTGATGACGTCGCCGGCCTGCAGGCCCGCCTCGGCGGCAGGGGAATCCGGCAGCACGCCACCGACGAGGATGCCGATGTCGCTGGGCTGATCCTGCTTCAGAAGCGTCTGGACATCCAGCCCGGTCCAGCTGCGCTTGATCCGCCCGGTTTCAATCAACTGGGCGGCCATGTCGCGGGCCAGGGCCGAGGGAATCGCTCCGCCGATGCCGCCGATGCCCACTTCATTAATGCCGATCACCCGCCCCTGCAGGTCCACCAGCGGCCCGCCGCTGTTGCCGTGCCAGATCTGCGCATCGTGCCCGATCCAGCGGACCAGGATGCCCACGTTCTCGCCGTCGAGGTGAAACCCTCCGCCCGGTGCGATCATCTCGGTATTGCTGACCACGCCCATGGTTACCGACTGCGACAGCCCAGCCGGGCTGCCCATCGCCAGGACCGTATCGCCCACCTTGACCTTCTCCGAATCGCCCCATTGGGCATGGGGAACGCTGTTCAGGTCCTCGTGGGCGTCCAGGTCCAGCTTGAGCACGGCGATGTCCGTCATCGCGTCGGTGCCGATCAACTCTGCCTCGACTTCTCGCCGACTCGCCAGCCGGCAGACGATGCGATCGGCCTTGCCGGCGACGTGATGGTTTGTCACAATGTACCCGTCCGGGGTGATGATCACCCCACTGCCGGACGCCTGCGACTTGCGGATCCGTCCACCGGAGGCGCTGGTCGTAATCACATGGATCCGAACCAGGGCGGGGTAGACCTCGTCGACGGCACGGTCGACCTTCGCACGCAGCGCCAGTTGGTCCGGACCGCACGCCGGAAGCGTCAGAACCGGCAGCAACAGAATCGGCAGCAGCGTAACAGGCAGTCGTTTCATCAGAACGTCCTTCCCGGGCGGGGACAAAAGATTTCAAAGAGGAACACAATCCGTGGTTCCGGTTTAACGTTTATAGGGCCGGTGCCTTGCGAGTTCCCGGAAAAACTTCATCCGGGCCCATCGAGAGGGCCCCTGCAAACGCGTATTGACACTGCAGAGTAAACCTACAGGGATAGTCTATGCCCCGCGCTTCTTTTCTGCTCACCGCCATGATGTCCGTACTGGTTTCTACCGTCGCCTGCAGCAATGAGGAGCCCCAGCGGCCCGAAGCGCCCGCCGAAAAGCCCGAACCCGGAGAACCGATCGTGCGAGTTCCCGTCTTCCACCACGGAACCGGCCGGGGCAAGCAGACCAAGCCGCCGAACTTCCTGTTCCTCTCCACCGAACAGGCCCGAGGCATCATCCTCGATGAGCTCAATCGCGACGGCCGAAAGCACAACCCCACGCTGAGCCTCTCTGCCGAGGCGGCGGAAATGCCGGAACTGTACACCTACGGGACCCGCCCGGCGATAAAGCGGATTGACAAGGCCGTGCGCCGCTACCACGAGCCGAACTACAGCGACAAACGCACCTATCGGCCGGACCTGTACGATCCCGAGCGGGCCTTGGCGATCAAGTTCGTGAGCAAAGACGAATACGCGGACCTTGGCGGGGTGATGGTCGGCGCTGCCGAAGAAACCTTCGATATCGTGGAACTGGCCGGGCGGCTGAGCGAACAGGCCCGCTGCGGCGATCGCGAGATCACGGTGGTTCACTTCTACGACCCGGTGGTCAAGATCCACTGGAGTTACGGCAGTACCTACCAGCACAGTCTCGACCGGCGGGTAGAGCACGTCAGGAAGGGGGCGCAACGAGCCGCGGAACAGCAGTTGCGCAAACAGGTCAAGGATTTCCTCCGGTGGTACCAGAAACAGAAAGCGGACGGAGACGCCAAAAACGCCTCCGCCCGCCAATCGAGTTCGAAAGCCTGATTACCGTGTGCCGTACTTCTCGTCGACGTACATGATCGCCTCGTCGTACACGCTGCCGATGCCAGCTGCGAACAGCAGCGTCGAATGCCCGGCGGCGTGCCCGTCGAAGAAGACAATGTTGCACTGGCCGTGCTTGCCGTCGTCGGAGTACTGCGGGTGCCGCCCGGCGACTCTCCCCGCCTTGTACAGGTTCGACGTGCTTCCATCCAGCGCCATGATCAGCTCGCTGGTGCGGGAGAAGTCCGAGTATTTGTGGACGCGGTTCCAGTCGACCGGGCCGGTGAACCAGCGGCTGGCGGCTACGTCGTAGTTCCCGCTGTTGAGGGTGTACCACGAGCGGACCGCGACCCCGCCGATTTCCGGAACGTCTTCCTCCCAGCCGGCAGCCTGCCAGGTGAAGTTGTTGCGGACGCGGGTATTGTCGGTGCTGTTCCAGCCGGCAGTGGTGCCTTCCCGCTCGTTGATCCCCAGCGGGCAGCGGAAGACGCTCCTGTCGGCGTGATCCGGTGTCTTGGACGCGTTCGGCGCCGAGGCCAACCCCTCGCGCACCAGCATGTTCGCCCAGAAGTCGCCCTGCGGATAGCCGTTGCCCTCGCCGAACTTCCACGGGACAATGTAGCCGTTGTTCTGGGTGGAGTACTGGATGACGGACGTGCCGATGGTCTTCAGGTTGGTCTTGCACTTGAGGGACCGTGCCTGTTCCTGTACGCCTTGCAGACTCGGAACCAGGATACTTACCAACAGTCCGATGATGGCGATCACAACCAACAACTCGATAAGTGTAAAACCGGTAGAACGATGTGTCATGTGTCTGTGCCTCGGTAGAGTAGGAAGATGAAATACTGCCCGAACAACTGCACGCATCTATTAT
>JBKHHU010000032.1:0-23638 GCA_046539045.1 Phycisphaerae bacterium | reverse complement strand
TGTCTTCTATGACGCGATGATCTGGAAAGCAGATGGATCTGCCAAATTACGCCAAGGAATCAGCTACATTCTTAGGATATGGTTGGACAATTTGTCAGCATCGGTGCAGCGACAACAATGCAAAGTGACGATAGTGACGCGGGCTGAAGAGACAGAAACACCTGGCCAACGATTTGAGGAGCGTCTACGGATGATAGACGCTAAGCTGTGTAGGCGTTTAGCAAGTGAGCATGGTATTCGTGTAGAATTGGATGTGAAAGAGCATAGCCGTCAGTTTCATGCTCGACATCTGTATTGTGGAGGGAGATCATTCAACTTTGAGCGGGGTTTCGATCTGTTTCTAGAGGATGGTTTTCCCCTTAACTTTGCCCGTAACTTCGTCTTTCCCCAGCAGGCAGGCAACAGGCACCTGAAGACTCTACGGGATCTGAAATCGATCGACCCTTCATGTAACGAATGATATTTGCGATCACTATGGTAGGTCTTAAAGGCCAAGCTGTTGCGCTCAATGATTCATTCTACCTATTCTCTACGCTGGCCCAGGACCATCCGCACAGCGCACACCGTCGCCGCCGCCGTATCCCTTCCTTCGGCTCCTGGCCGGTGCGTTCGGTGCGGAAGGCTCGGGTCTTGAGCACCTGGGACTCGTTCGACCCGCAGTGCGGGCAGGTGGCGCGCCTTGGTCGATCGTCGTCACCCGCAGGCCGGAGCCGGTGCACTCCCGCCTGCGATGGACCGGCCGGGCCCGCCAATGCGCAGCGACTACGGAATGTTTCCGTCTTTGCCGTGGCTTTTTCCGGCTACGGGCTTGCCTGTCCGGCGGCTGCGTTTGTTGAAGAACAATCCGCGGAGGCGTTTTCGGCGGTCTGGGGCGGGCAGAAGGCGGCGGCCGTGGGATACCAGGCTTACCGTCCAGAACACGGCCGTCCGTGTCAGGACCAGCAGCAGGAAAATGACCCCGAGCAGGACCACGTACGACGCCAGGCCGGCTGCGATCAGGATGATCGCGCTGTGGGAATCGAGGAAGCGGCGGAGTTTCGGGTCGACGAAGTGCCCTGCCAGCACGGCTACCACTACCATCGACAGGCCCATCGAGGCGAGCCAGAGCAACACCAGCACACTCGTCTCGTTCCAGCGAGCGTAGGTTCGGCGCACCTTCATCTGCCCGAAATCCGACCCGTCGGCCTGGCCCGCCGGGGAGTCCATGCCGATGTACCAGCCGACCTCTTTCAGCGCCAACTGTTGCGCTGATAATGTCTTGTGCTCTTCCACGTTGCGGCGCCGCTGGATCCGGTCGTGGATGGTCTTGTAGGCGATGGTCAACTGGATGAAGCGTTTCTCGGCATCACCGGGGTTGTCGGCGGCATTGTCGGGGTGCATTTTCAGCGCAGCATGCCGGTAGGCCTCGCGAACGTCCTTCAGACTCGCCTCCGGCCCGACCCCGAGCAGGTTGTATGGATCCCGTTGAGCTTTCATCGCCATGTTAAAGGGTAGCGGTTATCGTTTGTCCCGTCCCCGCTGAAATGCTCTTTCAGAGATAAAAAGGCAGATTACTCTTTGAATTCTCGGAATCTTCGCAAAATCATGGTATAATGTTGCGATAAGATAGAGGTCGAGCACGAGACAGGCTCTCATAGATATCAGGGGTTAAACCATGGACCATGCCGCAGAACATACGCGTCTGAAAAGCATGTTCGGTAGCTCGCTCAACGTGATTGCCGATTGCCATCGCAAGGGATCCCGCATTCTCAGTTCCGCGGATATCGTTGATCTGATCGAGCTGCCGTCCGTGCCACGAAACAAACTACCCGTGAAGGGCTTTCTCAGTACCGCCGGGGCGGAAATCCCACTGGTGGACCTGAGTTGCGAGATGTCGGCCGGCGACTGCCGCAAATCCCGCCCGGCCTCGGCCATCATTGTGGATATCGACGGAACGGAGTTGGGACTGATCCTGACCCCCGCTGCCGCCTGATTCCCGGCTGCGATTTCCACGGGCCTTGTCGGTTCTTCCGGCGAGGCCCGTTTTCTTGCGCCCCGATGGGAGAAAGCCCGGTAATGGTTGATCCGCCCCCGGCGGCTGTCTATCTTTCATTGTGTCACAAGTCATTCCCATAGATAGACAAAGGACGACACCATGAAATACCGGCAGCTCGGTCAGAGTGATATTCAGGCCTCCGCCGTGACGCTCGGAGCCTGGGCCATCGGCGGATGGATGTGGGGAGGGCAGAAGGAGAAGGAAGCGATCGCCGCGATTCACAAGTCGCTGGAGTGCGGCGTCAACGCCATCGACACCGCGCCGGTGTACGGGTTCGGCCGGAGCGAGGAACTGGTGGGCAAGGCGATCCGGGACCACAAGCGGGAAGACATCTACATCTTCACCAAATACGGGCTCCGGTGGGACCGGACCGACGGCGAATATTACTTCCCGAGCGAAGACCTGGAGGGAAACAAGCTGGAGATCTATCGGGTGGCCAAGCCGGACAGCGTGATCGAGGAATGCGAGAACAGCCTTCGCCGGCTCGGGGTGGATTACATTGACCTGTACCAGTGTCACTGGCCGGATTCTACGACGGAAATCGAGGCCACGATGGAGGCGATCCAGAAGCTGCTGGACCAGGGCAAGATCCGCGCTTCCGGCGTGAGCAACTACTCTGTCGAGCAGATGGAGAAGGCGAACAATGCCGTCCCGCTGACGGCGAGCCAGCCGCCTTATAGCATGGTCAACCGCGACGTGGAGGACGGCGTGATTCCCTGGTGCATTGAGCACAACGTCGGCGTGATCCCGTACAGCCCGATGCAGCGGGGCCTGCTGACCGGGAAGATCACGCCGGACTACGAATTCGGGGAAGGCGACCACCGCGCCGACAGTCCGTTCTTCGAAGACGAGAACGTCCGCAAGGTCAACGCGATGCTCGACAAGATCAAACCGATCGCCGAAGGGCACGATGCGACGCTGGCCCAACTGGCCGTGAACTGGTGCATCCATCAGCCGGGCATCACCTCGGCGCTGGTCGGGGCACGGAATGAGAAGCAGGCGGAGGAGAACGCGGCGGCTGCGGACTTCGACCTGAGCGAGGATGAGATGAAGCAGATCAACTCGCTGCTGGACGGTCTGGACCTGGACGTGTAGCGCTACCAACCCCGGCGCGGACTCGTTTATGGCGGGTCCGCGCCCTACTCCAAATCCCACCACTCGTTACTTTCCGGCCCGAACCAGCCGAACTGCAGTGCCATAACCTGTTCCTCCGACAGCTGGCCGTGGGTGAGGTACCGGCTGCTGAAGGTCATCTCCTCATCGCTGACGTGTCCGTCTGCCCAGGCGACGTTGCAGCGGTCCATGTGCCGGAAATGGACCGAAGGGTTCGGGCGGAAGCGGCTTGGCGGTCCGGGCGAGAGCTGGAAGAACGGCGGTTCGGCGAAGGAGTACTCGATGAGCCGGCCGCGACCCTGAATGTAGGCGGCATCGGTGAACATCACGGTCCTGGCCGCCGTGGCGGGATCGGAGGTCCGGGCGGAATGTTTGACGGCCTCCGACCACTGGTACTTGTCGCTCCTTCCGCCGATGTAGGTAGCGTTGTAGCCGAAACCGCCGGTGCCCGCCTCGAACGCCCCGTCGCCCGAAGCGAATTCGCGGAACGCGGGGCACTTCTTCATATCCCCGGAATCGCCGATGTAGTCGCGCAACGGCGAGTCGGACGCGTCGAACTCCCCGCCCGATTCCCGGCGGCCGTGCCAGCGCTTCTCGCCCCCGCCCGGAGCCGTGATGTCCTCGGCGGCCAGAACGAAGTGCCCGTTGTTCTCGGAGGCGTAGGCCAGATTGGACAGCGCCAGTCCGCGGATGCCGGTCTTGCATACGGCCTTGCGGGCGATATCCTGCACCGCGCCGAGGCTGGGGACCAGCATCGCCACCAGCAGGCTGATGATGGCGATCACCACCAGCAGTTCGATCAATGTGAATGCAGTCCGTCTCATGTTCTACCCGCGACGTCCGGGGAGCAGAATCGCTCCGCCCATCATCAGAACCAGCATGGTCGCCGGTTCGGGAACGCTGATCATCGCCTCCAACTCTTCCGGGGATGAGGCCCTCAGTCCGTAGTGTGCATTCAGAATCTCCAGATCGGCCCGACCGACGAGGCCGTCACCGGTGAAGTCTCCGGTCTGCCAGGTGGCGTCCGTTCGCCCCCACCACGTCGACACCACCGCCAAATCCAGCAGATTCACCACGCCGTCACAATTGGCGTCTCCGTTCAGCACGCCGTGGAGCGCCCCTACCGCGTCGAGGTCAAACCCGCCGGAAGCATAGGTCGTCCAGGCGTCGTAGACCGGATCGCCGTCGGCGTCGGCAAAGTCGCCGCTGCCCGGGATGTCGACAAGGCGCACGAAGTTGATCTGCTGCAGATCCACCAGCCCGTCCGCGACCGCTTCGGCATCGGACAGTTCCTGCAAATCAAACGGTGTGCCCCAAGAGGCGTTGTACGTCTCCTTGTTGATGGTGACCTGTCCGTTGGCGTGCTTGCCGGCCAGGTTGTGCACGTTGGTCGGATCGATGGACCCGTACGGGCCGACCGGGCCGGGAGTCAGGGAGTCCGCGGCGAACCGGGCGAAATTCACGCCATCCGTGGAGACCTCCACGTACGCCAGCTCGGCGAAAACGTGCCCGTAGTAGGCGTCGTACAGGCTGTTCTCGAACACCGCCAGGTCGGCACCGACTCCGTTCCGGATCGGGCGGGAGAACCCGAGCGTGATGCTGCCCGGACTGTCAAAACCGATGAAGCCCATGTCGTCGCTGGTGTCGGCCGGATCGGCGTCATACGAGTCGGCGTCGGCCGGGTCGTACAGATCGCCCAGGGAGACCACGTCGGTCACTACTCCGGTCGCGGGACCGAGAGCCTTGCGCGTGTCCGTCCAATCGTAATGCTGCTGCTGATCGTCGGTGGACACGCCGGGGGCCGGGGAGTAGTCCACCACCCGACCGGCCCAGCCGACGAACGCCGGATTGACGTAATTGTTCGGCGCGAGGTTCTGGTCTGTATCCGCCCTGCCGATGCCGTCCGGACCGACCCAACCGGGAACCGGAGCGTCGTATGCATTGTCGGCATCGCCGAGCCCCGACGAATAGGGCCCGGCCAGGGCGCCGGCGGTCAGTATCGCCGATGTCAGCAGAATGACTGTGGTTGCGTTCCTGTGCATCCGACTACCTTCCTTCTCCCGCGGCCGGGCGCCGGCGGATCAACGCCAACCCGCCGAGGCCCATCAGCAGCATCGTAGCCGGTTCCGGAACGGTGTAGACCAGGTTGTCCATCGCGAAGTACGACGGGGTGTTCATCCCCCAGTCCCCGACGTCCGACGAACTCATTGAGAACTGAATGCTCTTGACCTCGCCAAGCGGCTGGAGGCTGAACCAGGTCCAGTCGTCAACCATTTCGTCGGAACCGAACGGATTGCTGTAGTCTGCCAGGAAATGATCCACCGAACCGGTGACGTTGCCTTCGGCGTCGAAACCCGTCGCCGTCAGAATCAACCAGTCCGGATCGGTCCCGTCGGCGCCACCAAACGCTTTGGCAAACGGATCTCCCTCGAGCATCGACAGCGCGGTGTACGTCGTGTTGGCGAACATCCCGCCCAGAACAGACGTCTCGTGCGGGAGCTCCAACGAAAGCGGAGCCCAGCTTGACGCATAGCCGATGCCGTAGTTGCCCGTACCGGCGTATCCGCCGCCGGCCGGGGAGCCGTCAAGGTTCGTGTACGCGGAGTACTGATTCTGGAAACCTGGGCTGAGAGTCTCGTGCTTGTTGGAATAGGCCCAGCCGGTCCAACTGTGGTACTGCTGATCGTAGGAATTGCCGAAGCTTACGCCCTCGCTGAGGAACGCGCCGGATCCGTCGCTACCGTTCCAATACGCCTCGGAAGCAAGGGAGAGGTTTTCGAAATCGACCACGACGTTCTCCGCCGCGGCCACAGAACCGACGATGAGCAGAACACTGATTACGAGCAGGTTACGCATGAGAAGCTCCTTTGGCTTCGTTGCCCGGAGAAACTGCCGCTCCGGCCCGGCCACCGCGCAACGCGCGCGGCATTTCGGGAGCCGACGTGACGTGTGGGGAATCGCATGGGAGATCAGGAATGAGTACCTGCGTTGTCGCTTACGGCGCGAGCGACCATGCAAAAGCCCCGGCACTGGCGAATCCAGGTCCGGGGCATGGAATGCTACTGCCGCGGGGACCCTGAAACTCGCGAAGGTCACGGTAGGCTCAATCGCAGGCAGGTCTTCTGGCTTCCGGTTGTTGGGCAGGTGCCCATCCTCCCGCCGAGCCTTCCCATCCCGACCTTCGGGACAGTGGCATGGTTCGGCGGTCGTCACCGGTTACAGCGGCGCGTCCGCGGCCGATTCTCACGGCCTTCCCTTTCTCTCCCGGGATTCTGCCCGGGACCTGCAACAGCAAAAAGCGTAACAGAAATCTCCTGCCTGTCAACAGGAGCCGAAGAGTTTTCATCCCCGCCTCGCCCCCGCGATCTACTCGCAGTCGATCGCTTCACTGAAGGACGCGACGACTTTCCTGCACACCTCGTCGATATCGCCCTCCACGCGGCAGCCTGCTGCCCGCTCGTGTCCGCCTCCGCCGAACTTCTTGGCCACGCGGGATACGTCCACCCGCTCCCGGCTGCGAAGGCTCACCCGCACCGCCGACTCGGTCTCCACGAAGATGACGGAGGCGTCGATGGTTTTGACGCGGAACGGTTCGTTGACCATGTTCTCGGTCTCGTCGGGCTCGGCTCCGACCTCGGCGAAATCCGACCGACGCAGGAGCATCACCGCCAGGCGTCCGTCGCACTCGAGCTTGAGCGAGTCCAGCGCCCGCTGCAGCAGCCTCAGCCGCTCGGGGCGGTCCTGCTGGTGGATCTGGCGGTAGAGCTTGTCCATGCTGAGGCCCGCCTCCACCAGCGAGGCAACGGTCCGCAGACAGCGACCGTCCGTGCTGCTGAAACGCAGCCACCCGGTATCGGTCAGGATCGCCGTGCCCAGCGCCTCGGCGGCGAGTTTGTCCACCGGCCACCGCAGTTCCTTCAGCAGTTCGTGGATCAGGATCCCGGTAGCGGCAGCGGAGGTATCGATCCATTCGTAGTCGGACAGATCGTCTCCGGTGGCGTGGTGATCGACGACGACAATCTTGCGGCGATGCGGCTCCAGTTTGGGCGAGATATCATCGAGCTGGGCGGTGGCGTGGGTATCGACCATGGCGATCACGTCGACTTTCGCCGCCAGTTCATCGAAGTCGTCGACACCGGCAGCGAGGTTCCCCTGAAGCACATTTCCGAACCGCTCCGGGATGTCTCCGGGGATCATCCACCAGGCGTTGATGCCCGCCTGCCCAGCCAGACGCGCGAGGGTCATCGCACTGCCCAGCGCATCGCCGTCCGGTCTGGCATGGGAGATCACCAGCAGCGACTGCGCCTGCGATATTTTCTCGGCAATTCCTCGAGGGTTACCGATCACATAGTTCGCGCACACGGGCCACATCCTTCGCTATCTGCGCCCGCAGCAGCTGCTCGGACTCGAACCGCTCCTGCGGACGTAAGTATTCCATGAATTTCAGCGTCATGGACTGCTCGTAATAGTGCCCTTCGGTATCGAGCAGGAACGCCTCGACAACCCGCTCGGTGCCCCCGACCGTCGGGTTGCATCCGATGCTGATGGCTGCGGGGTGATCCGTCCCGGCCAGCTCCGCCCAACCGGCATAGACACCGTCTTTCGGAACGATATGCTCGCCGGTGTCCAGATTCGCGGTCGGGAAACTCCAGCCGCGACCTCTGCCCCTGCCGCGAACGACCGTGCCTTCCAGCTCGAACAGGCGGCCGAGACAGTGCGCAGCGTCCTGAACGCGTCCCTCCGCCACCAGCGACCGAACCAGCGAACTGGAGATGCGCTGCATGTCCCCTTCCAGTTCGATATTCTTCGGCCGAACCACGTGCGTGTCGAACCCGAGCTCCTGCCCGGCCTGCCGCAAGGTGTCCACGTTCCCGCTGCGTTTGCTTCCGAAGAAGAAGTTGTCGCCCTCGACGATGTGGCGGACGTGGAACGTATCGACCAGCACGTCGTCGATGAACTGCTGCGGGCTCATCGAGAACAGCTCCCTGCTGGCGTGGGCGATGCATACGCTGTCCAGCCCGGTCTGCAGCAGCAACTCCACCTTCCGCTCCGGGGAGCAGATGCGGGGCGAGGCGCTGTCCGGGCGAAGCACCATCTCCGGCGGGGGCTCGAACGTCAGCGCGATGGCGGGGATGCCTTCATTCCGGCCCAGCTCAATCGCCCTTCCGATGATCGCTTGATGGCCGCGATGCACACCATCGAACTTGCCGATGGTCAGCGCGCACCGCTCAAGCGACTCGGGGACGTTCTCGATACCAAAAATGCAGCGTTCCAGCATAACTCTCCAGAAGGTAATCCGTTACTCGTCGGCCCTTGCCGGACCGATTGCCATTGTACCGGCAACGGCTCGATTCGCCAGAGTGATGCGTCAATGCGCCCGAACAATGGGCGGATTGTCCGCCCCGGCGTCGATCAGCTCTACCTCTACACCGTATGCATCCGAGAGCGTCTTTTCTCTGACGACCTCCCGCGGCGGGCCGTCGGCCAGCACGCTTCCGTCTCTCATCACCACCAGTTCGTCAGCAAAGCGGGCGGCCATGTTGATGTCATGACTGACGCAGATCAGGCACATCCCCCAGTCCTCCGCAAGCCGACGCATCATGCGGTAGATCCGCAGCTGGTTCTGCATGTCCAGGTGGCTGGTCGGCTCATCCAGAAGCATGACCTTGGGCTGCTGGGCCAGGGCGCGGGCGATCATCACACACTGCGCTTCGCCACCGGACAGCTCGTCCAGCGTGCGGTCGGCAAAGGCGGCAGAGCCGGTCATCTCCATCGCCAGGCGGGCGACCTCCAAATCCTGCTTGCCCGCCAGCCCCAGCGCTCCCCCGTGAGGAAGCCTGCCCATCATCACAATCTCGCGGACGGGAAACTCGAAGGCGCTGGTCGGGTTCTGCGGCACGTACGCCGTCGCGCGGGCCAGTTCACGCGGACCGTAGCTGCCCAGGCTCCTCCCGTCCAGCAGCACCCGGCCCGCCGACGGTTTGAGCCGACGCAGCAAAAGACGCAGCAGCGTCGTCTTCCCGGACCCGTTCCGGCCGAGAACGCACATCAGCTTGCCCGCCCCAGCCGAGACCGTCACGCCGTGAAGGACCTCCAGCCCGGGGCGGTAGGCAAATCGCAGGTCCTGAGCCTGGATCAGATCCTGCCGGCTCATGGCGACCCTCCTGCCGTCCGGCGCCGCAGCAGGACGATGAAAAACGGACCACCCGACAGGGCCATAAGGATGCCCACAGGAATGCTCGCAATCTGCCTGCCGGGCAGATCGATGAACATGCCGACGGTACGGCAGGCCGTGTCTGCCACGACCAGCAGCATCCCGCCGACCAACGCGGACAGCACGCCCAGCAGGCGATGGTCCGGGCCGACGATCATCCGGCAGATGTGAGGGACGATCAGCCCGACGAAGCCTATCGGCCCAGCCAGGGCAACCGCAGCGGCGGCCATGACCGCGACCACGATGAACGTCTCGATCCGGAGCCGGTGCACCGGCACGCCAAGCGACTCGGCCACGTCATCGCCGAGGCCCAGGGCGTTCATCGCCGCGCCGCGAAGCAACAGAACCAGCCATCCGACACCGACCACGAGTCCGCAGACCAGCAGCAGGTACGGATCGGTGGCGTCGGTGAACTCGCCCATCGCCCAGCGAGCGAAATCCACCACGCGGTGCGGATCGAGGAACAGGTGGATCGAAAGCATGATCGCCCCGTTGAACGCGTTGACGATCACGCCCGACAGCAGCAATGCGTACGGTCCGATCTTCCCGCGACGCTGGGCAATTCCGTAGACGATCAGACAGGTCACCACCCCGCCCGCCGCAGCGAGAATCGGTGTGGTTACCCAGGCGTACCCCGCGGCGACCTGCCCCGCCGCCAACCCGAGCAGCACTCCTACACCCGCTCCGCTTGAGATACCCAGAATGTACGGCTCCGCCAGCGGGTTCCGCAGCAGCCCCTGCATGGCCATGCCCCCGGTCCCCAGCGCAACGCCCGCAATGGCTGCAGCCGTGATGCGGATCATCCGGAGCTTCCAGACCGGCTCACTCAACTCGGCCAGGCCAATCAGGCTGCAGGCGAGCATGGTGAGGGGCAGTCCCACCACCAGCGCGCCGATCGCCAGCATCAGCCGGCCGCGGGTCAGCTTCGGCCCGAGCGTCTCTGCAGGCCCGCTCACTTGGTGTCCTCTGCAGGACGGAGCTGCGGGTGGATAATCGCCGCCAGACGCTCGGTCAGTTCGGCAAGCCGGAGGGACGGAATCGTCCATCCGCGATCGCTGACGACATGCACCCGACCGTTGCGAACCGCCGGCACGTCGGTCAGTTGCTCGAAATACGCTTCGGCGGCTGGGATGTCATCTGCGTCGACCTGGCAGATCAGCACATCCGGGCGCGCGGCGACGATATTTTCCGAAGAGATCCGGACGTACCGCGTGAACTCGGCGGCTGGGTTCGTGCCACCGGCGACGCGGATCATCTGGTCGATGAAGGTCCCGGCCCCGATGGCGAACGGGCGCTCGTACCCCATTAGGAAAAGGACGCGCGGAGCGTCAAGGGCGTCCGTCTGTTGCTGGACCGAGGCCAGCCGGTCGCGAAAACGCTGAGCGGCCTTGCTTCCGGCGGTGGGATTGCCCGCGGCTTTTCCCACCTTTTCCGCGGCCGAGGCGATGTCCGGGAGTGTTTCAATAGTGACCTGCACGATCTGAACGTCGGGCAGAACGCGTCGTATGGTGTCGAAGAGTCTCGGTTGCTGCTGAGCGAGGATGACGTCCGGCCGCAGGGAAGCGATCGCCTCGGTCTGGACGGATCGGGCGTCGCCGACGGCGGGTCTGGACGGCTCGTCCTCCGGCAGGCGACAGTAGTTGCTGACACCCACGATATTCCCGCCGACGCCGATCTCGAACGCGATGTTGGTCAGCGCCGGAGAGAGCGTGATGACGCGGGGCCCGTCCGGTTGGGGCGCAGAGGATTCGCTCCGGCACGAGCCGACGAACGCGGCCAGGGCGAAGACGGACAGCAACAGGATGGCACGTATACTTTTCATGTGGCTTGGCTTGATCGACCGCGCGATGGTAGAGTTCCCATAGAGCGGTGTCAAGCAGCGGAGAAACCGGCAGGAGGCCCAGGCATGGCTGCGAAAGGCTTTTTCAAGAAATTCGGCGACATGCTGCATCCGGACCACAAGCCCCCGGAGCCGGAGCAGGCTGCGGACTCTCCCAGCGAGGACAGCGCCCCAGCCGCCCCGGAAGATCCGCCGGAAGAAACGCCCGAACCCACCGAAGAACAACAGGCGCCGCCCGAGCCGACGCCCCCACCTGCACCGTCGGACCTGGAGTCCGAGCCCCAGCCGGAACAGACGCCCCCACCGGAGGAGCTTGGGCAGGAGCCGCCCGGGCAGCAGATCACCTTCACCACACCGTCTCTGGAAGAGAAACTCGAGAAGCTGCTGGAGGCGATTACGGCACAAACGCGACAGTCGACCGACCTGATCGAGGCCATTTCCGAGCTGCCGGAGACGGCGGAGAAACTTCTGGAGGCTACGCAGAACCAGGCGGAGATGGCCAACAATCTGGATGAATTGCTGGCTGCACTCGCCGACCGCAACGAGGAAACCGCCCGGGCAGTAGAGGGCATGTCAACCACCGCCGACGCCCAGTCGCAGACCGTGGAGAAACTCACCGAAGCGGCTCAGCAACTCGGGGGAATGAACGACAGGATTCTACAGACGGCCGACGCACTGGCCAAGCGATCCGAATCAATTCTCGCCGCCGCCGAGGGGCAATCCGAGACATCGACGTCGCTTCGAGAGTCGATGCAGAAGGTTTCGGAAGTCCAGTCGCACCTGGCCGACAACCTTTCCTCGCTGGATTCATCCATCGACCACAACCGCCGGGCAACCGAGAAACTGACCGGCTGGCTGCAGTCCGAAGGCGACGCCGCGGCCCGGAGAGGCTCCGAGCAGCTCCGGATGCTCAAGAAGATCCATTCTGCGATTCTCCTCGCGGCCATCCTGCTGCTGGGCATCTTCTTCGGTATCGGCGGGCTGCTCTACATGATTCTGACGGACTGACCGAACGACGCGTTGGTTACTTCCTGAAAGCTTTAGCCATGCGCCGCACGTCCGGGTCGCTGTCTTCGCGGTACCGTTCCAGAACGCTCTGCAGCGACCGGTTCCGCGCCATCCCCGCCAGCTCCGCCATGCGGAACCTGACCAGCGGGCTCTTGTCCTCGACAAGTGTCCGCAGAAGCGGGACCGTGCCCGGTGTGACCGCCAACGAACGAAGCGCGGCGAGGGTCTCTGCCCGCACGACCGGCGACTTGCTCCGCAAGGCTTCCCGCAGCAGCGCCAGAACCATCGTGCTGGGCAAGCGACCGCGCAGCATCTCCGGCAGGTAGATCGACCGTTCCGCGGAGGCGTAGTAGGTAGCCGTCAATGCCGCGATCTGCCGGGCGGCGAGCACCCGCGTGCGAGGATCCTTAGCGGACAGATCCTGCAGCATCTGTCGCATGCTGCTTTTCATGGCCGACTCCCACGCGGCGGCTTTTTCTCCGGGGATTTCGCCCAGAATGTCCGTGCGAGTGATCTTCAGCGGGACCGCCGTAATATCCGGCGTGCGACTGATGAATTCCCTGTCCTTCTGGATGGGATCGACCAGCCCGCGGAGACTGATGGTGATTTCGTCCATCGGCCTGCGGTTGAGTTCATCATCCAAGGGTCCGGAGTCAACCCGGACCGTGCGCTTGATGCTCAGGCCGGGCCGGAGGTACTTCGGAGCCGGGAATGTCACAACCGGCAGGGATGCATAGGTGAGCGTATCCTTGTGGATCTTGCGGTTCGGCGGGATCTCAGCGATGAGATTGACCACCGGGCTCATCACGCCCCACGACCCGAGCGGCACGGGCACGTCGCTGGTGTTCTCGAGCTTCACTTCCACTTCGATCGGCTGCCCGACCACGTACTGCTTCTGAAGCGGCCTGAACGACAGCTTCAGATGCTTGCCCGGGTTGAGCCCGACATTGAAAACGGTCTTCTCCAACTCGGCCACCTTCAGCCGGTTGGCCGCGGCCTGCCGTTGCTCGAGGGTAGCGATTTCGTAATTCAGCTCTCGGGCCGACTCGCGGAGCATGCGGAACGCCCTGCCGCGCCGCGTCAGCTCAAACCCTTGGGCGATGCATTTCCGGGCCGCTTCGGTCTCGTCGGTTCTCAGGTAGCTCCGGGCCAGGAAAGCGGCAGCGTACACGTCCTCTTCACACAGCTGTGTAAGCGTCTTCCGCCCTTTCTTGACGGTCTCCTCATTACCCGCCTCCACCTGCGTTGCTGCATAGACCAGACGGTAAGCGTCATCTTCGGGTTCCTGCTTGAGGGCCATTTTCGCGTAGGTCATGGCGGTTGCGGGTTTCTGTCGGTCCAGCAGGTAATGCCACGCCAGCACCAGCGCCTTGGCAGGATCCTTGGCGGCGGCGGTTTTGAGCGATGCTACTCCGTCTTCCATCAGATCCAGAATGGATTCGATCGTCTGCTCATTGTCCAGGTCGCGGTACGCCTCGATCAGCAGCGAGCGGACCGCCCAGCGGCTTACCGCTTCGCCACTCTTCGGGAGAAAGACCTCCGTCGCCTTCTTGCTCAACCCAGCGTCCAACAGGGCATTGAAGTAGAGCACGGCAAGGTCATCGTTGCGTTGTTCGGTCATCGGGTTCTGCTCGTCGAGCTTCCACAGATACCCCAGCACGTCGACGGCGTCCTCGTGGCGGGACAGCTCTCCCAACAGCACCCCGAGGTCCTGACCGGCCTGGGCGGCATGCGGGTTGCCCTTCAGCACGCCGATCAGCATGTCGAGCCGGTCAAGCTTCGTGGGCGACTCCTTCAACGTCAGGCGCCCCTCCAGGGCTCCCGGGTGGTGCGGGTCCAGTTTCAGCGCCCGCTTATAGATCGTCGCGGCCTGATCGTCCTTGGCCTGCTGCTCCAGAAGGTTTGCCCAGCGGACCGCTGCCTCGGCCCGGACGGAATCGGGCACCTTCCTGTCGTCCACGACGGACGACAGCAAATCGATGCGTTTCTCTGCTGTCTCCGGTTTGGAGTCGGACAACTCCAGCCAGAGCATCCCCAGCGGGTGATCGTCGGGTTTCTTGACCAGCATTCGGTGAAGGTTGGCGATGCGCTTGTCTCTCTCGTCGCCGGTCGCCAACACGATCCGCATCAGCTCGCGAGTCTCATAGTCGTCCGGATCCAGCTTGTCGGCCAGCATGATCAGCGAGAGCAGCCGCCCGGCCCGCCCGGTCTCTTTGTTCTTGCTCAGCAGCAGGTTCGTAGCGGAGTGCCGGAGGCTCTCTGCGGCGATCTGCTCGGCGGGGGAAACGGCGGATTTCGTCGACTGCGCAACGACGGATCCTGTAAGAAGAACTACGGGAAACAGCATTGCGAGCGTGCGTTTCATGGGAGGAATTTCCTTAAAAAGCGGGCCCTGACCTCGCTCCGTTGTAGCGGGGCGCGGTTCCGGGCCGCTACCTGGACTGCTTCATGTGCTATCGATGGAGATCAGCCGTCCCGACGGACGCGGGGCACAACGTCCAGCGTCATCGGGTTCAAATCGCCGCGGCGGATCGTGAACTTGATCGCCGAGCCCGGGCTTGATTCCACGGCCTTGTCCACAACCTTCTTGACGTCTTCGGTCGTCTTGACCTTCTGGCCGTTGATGGCGGTGACAACGTCTTCCTGTGCGAAACCTGCCCGCTGTGCCGGGCTGTCCTGCATCACGCCGATAACCTTCAGCCCGTCCACGTCGGCAGTGCCGCCTTTGTCGAGGTGACGGTCCATGGGCACCTTCTCGCGAACGCCCAGTCCGATCCGCGGGTCGACGTATCGAGGAGCCTCACCGGGCATGGAGGGCATCTCTTCGATCTTCAACTCGGTGGTGTCGCGCTTCCCGTCGCGGACGTAGTCGATCGTCGCCGTTGAGCCGGGTTCCAGCCGCAACAGCCGCTCGGTGAAGTTCCGGGCCGTCAGGTCCGGGTTGTACAGCTCTTCGACCGGCTTGCCGTTCAGGGACACGATCACATCACGGCTTTTCAGCCCCGCATTGTCAGCCGGTTCGTTCGGAATGATGTCGTCGATGACCACGCCGGCCACGTCGATCTTCTGCATGTTGGCCTGCAGTTCGGTCAGCCCGTCGAACCGGTTGATGCCCAGCCACCCCGGACGCTCCACTTTCCCGCCGGAGGGAATCCGCCGCAACGACCACACGAACTCCTCGACCGGTGTGAAGAAAGCTGTCTCCTGCACGCCGGAAAGGTTCACCGGCTGACGGTTGCGCGCGACAAGCTGGTACCGCAGGGCGAGCTGGCCCATGACGAGCCCGATGGCTTTGCCTTCCTTGTTGAAGACCACCGATCCGAGTGCTGTGAGCTTGCCACCGGTGACCATCACCCGTCGGCTCGGTACGCGGACGACGGTCGAGACATACGCGTTGCCGAGGGTCAGTTCATTGAACATCCCGGTCAGGACGCCGGCGGAGACGACCTGCTGCCCGGGCTTGAGTTTGCTGTCGGCCACGAATTGGACGCTGTCGAAATCGTGCTTGCCGGTCACCTGGACGTATCCGAGCCCGGCGGTCGGTTCAATACCGAGCAACTTGGCGCTGACCGACTTGGCTCCCAACCCGGGAGCGGTAACGGTGATGGACTCGATATTGTCCACCGGAACGTTCCGGTCCAGCATGGTCGTCAACAAGATGCCCTTGTTGCTGTCGATGCAGACACCGATGCCGGTGAGCGACTGCTTGCCCGCGTTGGGGAGGTTGACCGTCACTTCGATCTGGCCGACGGCCTTGCCGGCCTTGGCATGAATGTCAGCGAGAAAATCGGAAGTCTCGTCTGCGTTGGCAGACCCGACGAGGGCGGCCACCGCCACCAGAATCGTAAGGATCGTTGAGAGACTACGTGCTTTCATGTCGACTCCTTGCCCCTTGCGGGCGCGAAAAGTATCTTCGGGGCACCGGCGGTCTGTCTGCACCGGATTCTGGTCCGGGACAGACAACAGGCACTCCAGATAGTTCTTCGTCAATCCACGGAGACGTCTTCAGCAGAGGCAGTTCCCGCGGATTACAAACGCTGCGAAATCCGGTTCTTATCGTCGACGAGGATAACGCTCGGATCGTATCGGGAAGCGTCTTCGGGCGTCAGGTACGCAAAAGACATGATAATGACCTTATCTCCCACGTGCACAAGGCGGGCGGCTGCCCCGTTCAGGCAGATCGTCCCGCTTCCCGGCTGGCCCTCCAGAACATACGTGACAAGGCGGCTGCCGTTGTCCAGATCCGCGACCAGCACCTCTTCGCCCGGAACGATGCCGACGGCGTCCATCAGTTCTTTATCGATCGTTATCGAACCGACATATTCCAGTTCGGCTTCAGTCACCGTCGCCCGGTGAATCTTCGATCGCAACACCTTGATCAACATCCGCAGCACAACCTTTCATGCAGCAGCAGGGCCTTCTGAGGTTCTCTTCTCCTGCATGTGATTCTAGGGATTCCCGACCGGAGAGTCCACTACGATGTTGTCGATCAGTCGAGCCCGGCCGAACCGGACCGCCAGCGCGACCAGCACCGGCTGGTCTGTGCTTTGTACGTCCTGAAGGGTCCGGGGGTTGGCGATTTTTACATAATCTATGTCGCCCAGCGGCGCCCTGGTCTGCAGGTAAGAGCGGATCGCCTCGACGACCTGCCCTGCCGGGGGGTGGCGTTCGGCGATCATCTCCTCGGCCATCGTCAGCGAAGCGTGAAGTTCGGGCGCCTGAACCCGTTGTTCCGGCTGGAGATACGCGTTGCGACTGCTCATGGCCAGCCCGTCCGGCTCGCGCACGATCGGGCAGCCGACAATCTCGATCGGAAAATTGAGGTCGCTCACCATCCGGCGGATGACCGTCAGCTGTTGATAGTCTTTCTCGCCGAAGTACGCCCGGTCCGGCTGGGCGAGGTTGAACAGCTTGGATACGATCAGGCAGACGCCGTCGAAATGCCCCGGCCGGCGGGCACCGCAGAGAACTTCCGTCAGTTCGGACACATGGACCGTCGTTCGGGAACCTTCGAGCGGGTACATAACCTCCACCGGCGGCATGAACAACGCATCCACACCGCGAGATTCGCAGGCGGCGGAATCTTCCTGCGGCGTGCGCGGGTAGGCGGCCAGATCCTCGCCAGGGGCGAATTGCGTGGGATTGACGAAAATCGTCGCGATCACCACATCGCACTGCTCTCGAGCTCGATCGATCAGACTCAGGTGACCTTGGTGGAGGGCTCCCATCGTCGGCACCAACCCGACGCACTTGCCCTGCCGGCGAGCCCGGCCGACGAATTCACGCAGTTGGTCGGTATCGGTAAACGTTTTCACTTCACGGCCTCCAGAACGTCGGCGAGGATGCTTTGCTGGGCTGCGTCGGTGCGGATGTCGACCCGGTCGCAATCGATCTGCAGCACGGGGCAGTCGAAGTGGTCCACGAGTCCGGCATACGCCTCCTGCATGGATCGCAAGAACGGCTCGTCAAAGACGGCTTCGTAGTCCCTGCCTCGCCGGGCGACCCGCTCCAGCAGCGTGTCGATCTCGGCAAACAGGTTGATCACCAGCTCCGGCGGGTGCACCAGCGCGTTCAGTCGCTCAGCCGCCTTTTCATAGACGGCGAAGTCTGTGACGCTCAACCGGTTGCGAGCATAGATGGCGTCTTGACAGAACCCGTAATCGCAGATCATCCACCCGCTGTCCGGCCAGGTTGCTTCCCACAGCTGGTCGACGCGGGACAGCAGGAAGTACAACTGGCTCGGCAGGCGGGAGCTGTCGGCTCCGGTGTAGGACTCTGCCAGGAAAGGGTTTCCGGCGTAGTCCTCGTGGATCAGCGTGCCGGACAGCCTTCCCGCCAAGGCGTCGGCGAGAGTGGTTTTCCCCACGGCAGGGGGGCCTATGATACTGACAAGCGTGGCACTCAATGTTCGTGTTCTTCTGTCCTTGGGTTTGAATCGGTTCGCTCAGTTCCGGCCGTGAAGCGCCTGCAGGATCTGTTGGACGGACTGCTTCAGCACCGGGTGAATGGCGTGCGGGGCGATCTCGGCCAGCGGCTCGATCACGAAAAGCCGCTGATGCATTCGCGGATGCGGGATGGTCAGCCCGGGCTCATCCACCACGCGATCGTCGTAGAGCAGGATATCCAGGTCGCAGGTCCTGGCGCCCCAGCGGGGCTCGGTGGTCCGGTTTCTGCCCATCTCTGCCTCGATCTGCTGCAGCGTCTCCAGCAGGTGCTCGGGCGAGAGAGTGGTTTCGATTTCCGCCGCGGCATTGAGGTACCTGCCCTGCCTTGCCGGGCCGCCGACGGGGTCGGTCTCGATGAACGTCGACACCCGCCGCACGCGAACCCCGGCAGACTCGTCCAGCCGGTCCACGGCCGCCCGCAGAGTCTTGTACCGATCGCCCAGATTCCCGCCGATCGCGATATATGCCCGTACCGCATCCATGGGGAGAGAATACGCGGCAGGCACGGCTGAGGCAAGGGCCGGGCGAGGTACTCGCGGTTCTGCAGGTCCTTGAGCATCGCCACCTTTGGCTGGGATGAGTGGCGACAGCCGCCCGCCCCTACAGCAGAGAGCTTCCTTTGTGAGCTTCGTGGCCGTCGAGCACTTCGTAATGGTCGAAGCCCTCTGCCCTCGGTACCCTTCTGTGGTTCGCTCGAACTTCAAGCGTCGCGGAGGTAGCCCTTCTGCACGGAATCGTCGATGATGTATTCGGCGAACTCCCAGAGCTTGGGGGCGCCTTCGGAGATGTGGGCGTTGCGTTTGCGCACCAGACTCGCCGGCACGTCGTGCTCTCGCCAGGCGGCTCCCTGGGTGAAGTAGTTGTGCATGAGCGGCTGGAGGCGGTCCAGCGCGGCAGCGAATTTCGCTTCGCAACTGGTTCTGCCCTCGAACTCATCCCACAATTCGCGGAATTGGTGGGCCTGTTCGCCGGGCAACATGCCGAAGATGCGGTCGGCGGCTTTCTTCTCGCGCTCATCCTTGTCCTTGTAGGCTTGCTCGTCGTAGGCGAATGTATCGCCGGCATCGATTTCGACCAGGTCATGCAGCAGCACCATCCGCAGCACCTTCAGCAGGTCGACTTCCGCGGAGGCATACTCAGCCAGCAGGATCGCCATCATCGCCAGGTGCCAGGAATGCTCTGCATCGTTCTCCTTGCGAGATTTGTCCAGCAGATAGGTCTGCCGGAACACTTCCTTGACCTTGTCGATCTCGCGAACAAAGGCGATCTGTTTCTCAAAACGGTCGTTCATAGGGTTTGATTCTCTTGGGTGTAGGAGCGGGGGTTGCTCACCGCATGTGTTCCGGCCAGTCGAGTTCTTTGGCGGGGTGGATTTCCAGGCGGTCCAGGTTCACGCCGACATACGCGCCCACGAGGTCTTCGTCGGTGGTCCAGTTGGAGTCTTCCATCTGGAGGATGCCGAAATCGATCAGTACCGGCTGGACCTGCAGGATGCGGCCGAATCCGACGTAGGACCAGTCGCGGACCGGCTCGATCAGCCGCTTGTGCATGGGATTGGCCTTGACGGCCTCTTCCCACGTGAACGCCTCATGGGTGACATAGGAAAACGCTACATCTTCCAAGGGCCCGGGCGGGGTTCGGGTGCCCTTGGGGCTGATATTGTCGCAGACGGTCAGCAGGTCTCCCCCGACCCAGACCTCGGCCTTCTTGCCGAATCCCTCCGTGTATTCCATCCGTACATCCATTGAGCTTTCCTTTCGTGTCGGAGGGGAGTGTAGGACGGGGTCGCGTCGGGGGCAAGAGGCAAGCGGCTGAAAGCTCCGGCGCCTCCCCGCCCAGCCGGGCCAAGACACGGGCCCGAACGGATCGCCGCTCGGGCCCGATGACACTTCTACTGTTGGTTTTTCTGCGGCCGGTCAGGGGTTCGTGTCCGCCTCGTCCGTCAGCCAGCGCTTGGCGGCGTCCTTGTCGCGGAAGACCTGGTATTCCACCGAGGCCAGCGCGTGTTCCATCATGGCCTTATACTGGCGGGCGGTTCCGTAGATGAAGTCCTCAGGGGCAACCATCGCCCACTTCACCTGTACGTCGGGCGAGACCATTCCCACCGTTTCGCTGACATACTTCCGCAGTTCCGTCAGCGGCACCAGGTCCGTAACTGCGGTCATGTCCGCCATGCCACGATAGTAGCCCTTCCGCCGGACCATCTTTACGATAGCCCTGGTCGCGCTTACAAGGTCGTCGAAGGAGATATCGCCTCTGTACTCAGCACAGATCCATTCTTCGCCCGGCCGGCAGAACACGGACCAGTGTTCGCTGTCGATACGATCCACCTTAGCATCCTTACTTATCCCGCCAATGATTACCCACGTCTCGACTAGGAATACATGCTAATTCAGATCGGTGGGATCGACAAGCAGCAATTGCGCAGTTGTTCAAGAAAGTAAAGCTCCGCTGTTTCGGCTGCTCACTCAACCGTCTCTTCGACTTCTTCGGCGGATTCCTCGGTCTCCTCTTCCACTTCTTCCGCGGACTCTTCGGTTGCCTCTCCGACTTCTTCTGCGGACTCCTCAATGGTGTCGCCGGCGTCCTCTACGGTTTCTTTTGTAGCCTTGCCTGCTTCCTCGGCAGATTCTTCGACCGCGTTCTCGTCCTCTTCGAGTTCATCCGCGTCCTCGTCCATTTCGTCTGCGGGCTTTTCCTCCCGGCCGGGCACAACAGTATCGAGGATTTCGTCCGTAGCACCGCCGGGTTCATCCTTGTCTGCCGGAATCATGACGCGATCGATCACGTGAATGACGCCGTTAGACGCCTGGACATCGGTCTGCAGGATGGTGGCGTTGTTGACGAACGCCTGCTCGCCTTTGGTAGAGATGATCAGAGAATCTCCCGACAGAGTCTCCACTGTTTCAGTCTGCTGCAGTTGCCCTGCCTTCATTTCGCCGGAGACGACATGATAGGTCAGGATCTTTTGCAGCGATTCACGGTTGCTCGGCATGAGGAGTTTGTTGACCTGGCGCTGGCCCAGCTGGTCGAACGCCTTGTTCGTCGGGGCGAAGACGGTGAACGGGCCTTCGCCCTTCAGGTCGTCGGCCAGCCCGGCTGCGTCCAGCGCGGCAACCAGTGTGCTGAAATTCTGATCGCCCTTGGCGATCTCGACGATGGTCTTGCCCCTGCCCGCCTCGGCAGAAGCGTCTTCCCGGGCGCTTGGCGGCATGAGGACGGTGTCGACCACGTGAATCAGCCCGTTTGAGGCTTCGATATCGGTCTGGAGAACATTCGCCCCGTTGATGGTCACCTTGTCATCGGCAGTGGCGATATCCAGCGATTCGCCCTGAACCGTCTGGACGGTCTGCGTGTTGCGGATTTCCTGGGCGGTGATCCTGCCGGGAACGACGTGGTAGGTCAGGATCGTCTGCAGTTTCTTCTTGTTCTCGGGCTTCAGCAGGTCGTCCAGGCTTTCCTGGGGCAGTTTGTCAAAGGCCGCATCATTGGGCGCGAAAACGGTAAACGGCCCCTCGCCTCGCAATGTGTCACTCAGTTCGGCGGCTTTGACGGCACTGACGAGTGTGTCGAAGTTACCGGCGCTGGTTGCCACGGCAACGATGTCGGGACGCTGATCCGGTTGCCGGTCCGGCTGGCCGTCGGGCTGTCGGTCGGGTTGCCTGTCGGGCTGATCGTCGGTCCCGGCGATCTGTCCGTCGTCATCGCGGGTTTTCCGCGTCGCCTCTTCGGTATCGTCCCGGCAACCGCTGGTCATCGCCGTTGAGAGTACGAAAGCACCGGCCAGGAACATAGCGCATAGAATCGATAGTCTGTTCATCGGAAACCCCTTTCCTGTAGTTCGATCTGGTCTGTCACTGCGAAATTGTACGTAAGCGGCTAACCGAAAAACATGCCTGCTTTCAGCGCATATACAAGCCCGCCACCGGGTAAGGTGACGGGCTTTCTGTGCTCAGGTGATACCCCCCAGGGCGTCACACCGAATGTCAGACCTTCATTTCCATGATCCGATCCAGCGCGTTCTTCAGGACTGCATCCGGATAGGTCAGGCTGATGCGGAAGAAGCCCTCGCCCCACTGGCCATAGCCCCGGCCGGGGGTGACCATCACGCCGGTCTTTTCGAGCAGTTCGCCGACGAACTTCCCGCTGTCGCCCTGGTATTTGTCCGGGACCGGGCACCAGACGTAGATCGTGCCCTTGGGGGTGTCAACGGTGAACCCGTTGGATCGCAGGGCTTCGAGCACCATGTCGCGACGGTCCTTGTAGACCTCGTTGATCTTCGGGATCAGCGTATCGGACTCGTTCAGCGCCTTGGCTGCAGCGAACTGGATCGCGCGGAGCGAGCCGTTGTCGACGTTCTGCTTGACGGTGTTCAGCGCCTGCACGGCAGAGGGGTTTCCGACGACGGCGCCGACCCGCCAGCCGGTCATGTTGAAGCACTTGCTCAGCGAGATGAACTCCACGGCCACCTCGTCGGCACCGTCCACTTCCAGGATCGACGGGGCCCTGTAACCGTCGTAGGTGTTCTCGAGGTAGGCAGCGTCGTGGGCGATCAGGATGTCGTTCTCGCGTCCGAATTCGACGGCCCGCTTGAAGAAGTCCAGATCGGCCGTCGCGGTCGTCGGGTTGTTCGGGTAGTTCATCCAGATGATCTTCGCCTGGCGGCGCACTTCCACAGGAATCGCATCGAAGTCGATCAGGAAGTCGTTCTCCTTCAGCAGCGGGACCTGGTAGGTCACCGCACCGGCGAAGACGTGCCCGATATTGTAGGTCGGGTAGCCCGGAACCGGAGCAATGCCCATGTCGCCCGGATTCATGAACGCCATCGGGAACTTGGCAATCGCGTCCTTGGAGCCCTGGGTCATGACGACCTGGTCGTCGCCCAGCTGGACGTCGAAGCGCCGCTTGTAGTAGTCGATCACCGCCTGCGGCAGCGCGTCGACGGGTCGGTCGCAGCCGTAACGGTGGCGGTCCGGATCGGACTCATCGGACACCGCCCGGCAGAGTTCTTCCACCACGGGGTCCGGAGTAGGCATATCCGGATCACCGATATCGATAAGGATCACCTCGACGCCCTTCTTGCGGGCCTCTGCCATCTTCCGCCGCAGGTCGGCGAAAAGATAGGGGGGAAGTTTCTTCAGGCGGTTGGCAAGCTCAATCTGCATTGGTTTCCTTTCTGGGATCGCATGATGTCCGGGAGCGATCGAGCCGGTGGCGTCCATACCCGCCGATTCTAACGCCGGCGGTAACGGGCCGCATCCTGCAGCGATGACGGCAATCGCTCCCATGCTTACTTACACGGGTCCCGGTTCCGTTGCTGGTCTGGGATAGACGCGACACGAGGGGCATCGCGGAACCGCATCGATACACGGGAGCGATTCATTGTAACGATTCTGCCGAAATTAACAACCGGGCGCCGCGGACAAAGCAGGGCGTACGCATCTAAACGTGGCGGTTGACGGGGTCGGATTTAGGATGTTCGG
>JBKHHU010000171.1:0-7523 GCA_046539045.1 Phycisphaerae bacterium | reverse complement strand
ATAATCTCATCTAGTGGATGGCAGTCACTCGCGGGTAGTCTGCGAGTCTTGTGCCCCTGAAGGGAGTTGGATTATGTTGATGTCAGGGAGTTCTCGTTCCAGGCTTAATGGCTTGAATGTCGGGGGCGGTGGAGCCGGTGGAAACAAGGAATGGATGTTCGCTGTGGCGCTGGGAGTGATCATTGCCGGCTCGCTGGCGCTGGCGATTTACTCATTTTTGGACAGAGGGAGTGTCGCGACCGTCGAAGGTGACGGCAAGTGGCATTTCATCTGCCTCGAGTGTGGTGAAGAGAAAATCGTCGATCCCAAAGATTTCGCCGCCGGTCAGGATGAGCGCGTCGACGATCCCGCGATGGCGATGATCGATTGCCCGCACTGCGGAGCTGTCGAGAGTATGGCGATCGGAGATCAATGCCCCCGGTGCAAGAAGTACTTCGTGCCGGAGGATCGACAGGCATTCCTCTATGGTGAAGATGAGCCGGAAGAGGGCGGAAGAGTCTGTCCACACTGCAACCTGAATCTCAAAGAATACTACCGCAAGCTTCGAGAAAACAGGTAGTTCTAACCAACATAGAAGTCGCATAGCCCGTTCCCGGTACCGGGGACGGGTTTTTTCATTGATCGGACCCGCCTGCGAACAGGCACAGACCTCGCTTCAGCACAGGCAAGCCCGGCGGACTACTCGGCATCTTCATATTCGGCGATGGCTCGGACCAGACCCGGAATGGTATGCACCTCGGCCGTCACGGTGGGTGACAGGCCGTGGCGGCCGAGAGCGCCAGCGGTTACGGGCCCGATCGCAGCCAGCTTCACCGGCTTGAACAATCCCAAATCGCCGCCCATCAGCGCCACGAAGTTCTCCACGGTGGAAGAGGACGTAAAGGTGACCCAGTCGACCTCCCGGCGCTGAAGGGCCACGCTGGCTTCCTCGGGCAGTCCCGCCGGCCGACTCGTTTGGTAGAGCGTCAGGTCCGTCACATGATGGCCGGCATCGCGAAGTGCGTTCGGTAGTGCCGCCGTGGCCAGATCACTGCGCATCAGGACCAGGCGGGAAGGTCTTGGGCCCATTTGCTCCACAAGCGCCTCGGCAAGAGCGGCTGTGGTGTGTGTCTTGGGGATCAGGTCGGGCCGTAGGCCCCTCTCTGCCAGTGCACGGGCGGTTGCCGGACCAATGGCGGCGATGCGAACACCTGCCAGCGAGCGGGCATCCAACTGCAGCGAATCCAGACGCTGACCCATCGCTCGAACACCGTTGGGACTCGTCAGTATTAACCAATCATACCTTCCAGCATCTGCGAGGGTTGCGTCGACTTCGGACAGGTCTTCGGGGGCGGTGATCTCGATGGCCGGAGCCTCGATCACCGATGCGCCGAGTTCCCGCAAACGGACGGAGAGTTCCGACGCCTGCGTCCGAGTACGAGTCACCAGCAACGTCTTGCCGAACAGCGGCAAATCTTCATACCAGCCAATCTGCCGGCGGAGTTGCACGGCGGGGCTGATGACAATCAGCGCCGGCGGATGCACGTCGGCACGTTCGGCAAGTTCAGGCAGTTCTGTCAACGTTCCGATGACGGTCCGCTGGGTCGGGTGCGTAGCGTTCTCGACGATCGCAGCAGGTGTGTCGGCGTCTTTCCCGGCCTGTATGAGCGACCGGACGGTTTCGGTCAGGTTCCCCACACCCATGTACAACACGATGGTATCGCATTGAGCGACGGCCTGGATGTTGCGCTCGGCCCGTTCAGGATGCTTCGGGTCCACGTGGCCGGGCAAAATTGCCAATGTCCCGGCCAGGCGGCGATCGGTCAAAGGGAGTCCCGCATAGGCGGCCGCAGCCAGCGCCGCAGTGATGCCGGGGACAATGCGGAACGGCAGCCCGGCACGCCGCAGGGCGGTGGCTTCCTCGCCCCCGCGGCCAAAGAGCAACGGATCGCCCCCTTTCAGCCGCACGACGTCTTTCCCGGCACGGCACTTCTCGATGAGCAGGGCGTTTATCTCATCCTGTGAGGTGGATTTCTGTCCCGGCGTCTTGCCGACATAAACTCGCTCGGCGGTGTCGGGAGCGAGTTCCAGCAACTCGGGGTTGGCCAAACGGTCGTGAACAACACAGTCGCAACGGCGAAGGAAATCCGCGCCCGCCACCGTAATCAGGCCGGGATCCCCCGGCCCGGCGCCCACGAGCTTGACGGGTGTGGGGACAGATCTGGATGCAGCGGGGTCATTGCTCATGCAGCCATTGTAACCCCTTCGGCGGCGGCTGCAACGGATTGTGAATTCGTAGGACTTTCCATTCGAGGGGGTGGGTCTGTGCCGTCTGTGCGGAAGATGCAAAAACTTCCGATCTTGTTTAAGTTACCCATTTTGCCAGACGATAAATCTTGTGGTCTAAAGGAGGCCAGGAGACTGAAAATGAAGAACACGCGACCTGTAGTCAAAGAACGACGCCGCCATCCGCGAACCCGCCTGGAGATGAACCTCCGCGGCATTCGCATGGATCCGGACGGCGATCTGCTGGAGGTGATGCACATGGTGGACATCTCCAAAAGCGGAATGGGCGTCTTTGTGAACCGGGCCATGTATCCCGGTCAACGGGTGCTGCTGAGCCTGCCGTCTGTCGCAACGGGTGGTCGGCGAAGCCTTTACGCGACCGTGACCCGATGTCGCCAGCGTCGAGAAGAGTACCACGTCGGCATGGAATTTGAGATGGGCGAAAACAACTCCTGGTGCGACAGCGAGAACGCCTCGATCGGCAGCGCCGCGGCATAATAGACGCCTTCCCGAACAGGTGAATCCGGGACCCTCGAGCCGGCATGGCTGAGAGCCCACGCGCTGCACAGACTGACCGGCCGACCTGCACGACACATCATGTGACGTGACGCCAAACGAAATGCTCCTTCTCGGGGAGTCCCGATCGGGGCTTCCCGTTTTTTCGTTTGTAATCGAGCGGCACAGCGGCCGGGAACAGGCCGTTTCGCGCAGGCGACCGGGCTGTGCGATGCGTCTGAAGGGAGTCGCGACGCATGTAGCGCAAGAAAATACCCCGCTCGCGGGGAGCGGGGTATTTGTCGGACTGGGGATCAGGGATTCGAACCCCGACTAACGGTTCCAGAGACCGCTGTGCTGCCATTACACCAATCCCCAACATGGTTGGGGACGCCTCAAATGCCGAGGCTCATGTCCAACGACTTACCAATATAGAAACTGCTTTCGGCAAGTCAAGCCCTGTTGGCGGGGTCGGCGGGGCTTTTTCTGTAAATGCAGCGATCCTGCCAACATGAGCGCACCATGAGCGCAAAAAAGTGGCCGGCGGCTTCCTCCAGCGCCGCCGACCACTGCTGCTAACGGATAGTGCTTGGGCAAGGATTCCTTCAGCAGACTTTCCTCACTTGTCACGTCCTGCCGCAGATCGCGGCCTGGAGCAGGTGTCTCCTCTCGTCGACTTCACCGGAAGTATACCGTCAGAAATCGCTGCTGACCGGTAAAAATGCAGCTCCTGGAAAACTACGGTGAAGAGCTTGCATCTATTGACGGTGGAAGGCTTTACGAAAGCGCGGCGACGAGCTGGGGATTCTGGGGTGTATACCGTAATTTCGCGGGCAAAACGCCCGATCCACCACGTCGGATCTTCCTTCAAACACAGCAGACAATCCGAATAGGCGTAGAAGTGTGAAAACCGGTGGCCACGCGGCGGATCTGCCTGCAAAAGGTATTTCTTATGCGAGGTTCTTCATCCGGCGCGGGTGGACAGGTGGTCTGACATGACAGTTCGGAATTCATGCAGGCCGCGGTTTGGAAAAGTCTCATCAATCCAGTGGGTCGAACAACTCTTTTCCTGCATAGCACATAGGGCAAACCCATGTGTCGGGCAGGTCTTCGAAGGCTGTTCCCGGGGGAATGTTGCTGAGGGGATCACCTTTTTCGGGGTCGTAAACGTAGGCACAGGATGTGCAAATCCATTTCTGGCCCATTGGGGCTTCTCTCTTTCGACGATTAAGTAAAATGTGTCGGCCAGGCCGGCATTTCTGCAGCGGGAGGCTGAACCACGAAAGCCTCTGGTCAGGCACCTTACATGGCGAAGTACTTCGCCTGGGGATGGTGTGCGATGATGGCCGAGGTCGACTCTTCGGGAATCATCTGGTGATTCTCGGTCAGTTCCACACCGATTTTCTCCGGCTCGAGGAGAGCGAAAACCAGCTCCTGCTGGGCCAGGTCCGGGCAGGCGGGGTAGCCGAAACCATACCGCGAACCCTGATACTGCTGGATGAAGTACCCGCTGAGGTCGTCCGGCCGGTTTTCACTGATGTTCATCTCCTCGCGCATTTTCTCGTGCCAGAACTCGGCCAGGGCATCGGCGACTTCAACACCGAACGCGTGCATGATCAGATAATCGTGGTAGCGGTCATCGGCGAAGAGCTTCTGGGTTTCCTGGTGAATCGTCGGCCCCACCGTCACAACGAAGAACGGCACGATGTCGCCGCCTTCGTCGCGGGTTTTGTAGAAGTCCGCGATGCAGCGATGAGGCTGGTCCTTCTGTCGCGGGAAATCGAACCTGTACTGTGTGCCGTGGTTGTCAACAACCACTGTGTTCCCTTCGCTCCAGCCCGGGAAATACCCGTAGGCGACCTTCGGCGTCAGCAGATTCCCTTCCATGCTTCGTCGGCAGAGGTCGTCATACATTGGCTGGACGGTTTCCTCAATCAATGTGCGGTACTCTGCTGTCGACATGTTCTGCCGACGGTAGCCCCATCGCCCGCGGAACAACGCCTGTACGTTGACATAAGGAAGTATATCCGAAACCTTTACGTCAATGTGTTTCGCCCCGAGAAACGGGGGTTCGGGCACTTCGTTGCTGCGATCCACCGGTGGCTGGTCCGCCGGCGCCGGTCTGACCGATCTGCGGGATTTCCGGTGCACCGTCGGCCGGAGTTTTCCCGCGTCGAACTCCTGCATGGCCTGGAGCCCCGCGAATGCGTCGGCGCAGTACACCACCGGCGCATGGTACTTCGGCACACAATCCGTGGCGACGAATTCTTCCGTCAGCGCTGCTCCGCCCAACAGCACCGGCGCGTCGAGCCCGGCTTCTTCGAACAGCGGCAGATCTTCCGTCATCACCATGGCGGATTTCACCAGCAGCCCGCTGAGCCCGATCACGTCCACATCGTACTCGCGGGCTTTCTCGATGATACTGCCCGCCGAAGCCTTGATCCCGATGTTGTAGACCCGGAACCCGTTGTTGCTCAGGATGATGTCGACCAGATTCTTCCCGATGTCGTGCACATCGCCTTCCACCGTCGCCAGAAGAACCTTGCTCCCGCCTTTCCCGTCTTCGGTCTTGTCCATGTGCGGTTCGAGAATGTCCACGCTCTGCTTCATCACCTCGGCCGACTGCAGGACGAACGGCAGCAGCATCTCGCCGCGTCCGAAGAGTTCGCCGACCGTCCGCATTGCGGGCACCAGAATCTCATTGATGATCGCCGTCGGCTTACGGCGTTCCAGCATGATCGACAGCAAATCCTCCAGTCCGTCGCGGTCGCCGTTGACGACCTTCTCGGTCAGGACCTGCTCCGGAGGGCGGTAACCTTTTTCTTCCTCCCGGTCATCTCGTTCCGACCTATCGGAGAAATGGTTGATGTAGGCCGTCAGCGCATCGACATCGTCGACGGGGCGGTTGTAGATCAGATTCAGGCATATCTCGCGATCCGTGGCCGAGATTTTTGGCAGGGGGATCACCTTCGCCGGATCCACGATGGCGGCGTCCAATCCCTCCTCCACGGCTTCATGGAGGAACACGCTGTTGAGCACGGGACGGCTCGCCTTGGGCAGGCCGAAGGATATGTTGCTCACGCCCAGCACGGTGAATACTCCGGGCAGTTCCTGTTTGACTCGGTGGATCGCGTTCATCGTCTGCACGGCTGCGTCCCGCAGGTTCTCATCACCGGACCCGATCGTGAACGTCAGCATATCGAACAGGATGTCCTGCGGCCGGAGCCCGTACTCGCCCACGGCCAGTTCATGGATCCGCCTGGCGGTCTCCACTTTGTCCTCTTCGGTCAGCGCCATACCGTTTTCGTTGATGGTCAGGGCGATGACTGCGGCGCCGTAACGCTTGGCGAGTCTGCATATCTCCTCAAGGCGCCGGCCGCCGTCTTCAAGATTGATGGAGTTGATGACGCACCGGCCCGGATGACGCTTCAGGGCCGCTTCGATGACAGCCGGCGTGGTGGAGTCGATTACCGTCGGCACCTTGACCGATTCGGCAAACATCGCGATCAGCGTTTCCATGTCCTTCAGTTCGTCTCGTCCGGCGTACGCCACCGAGAGGTCCACCGCGTGCGCGCCGCCGTTCTCCTGCTTCATTCCCACGCGAAGACAGCCCTGGTAATCGTCGGCCAGCAGCAGTTCCCGGAACGCCTTGGATCCGGTCGTGTTCGCCCGTTCGCCGATGAGCAGGGGTCCCAGCGGCTGATCGAGTTCCACGGCCTGGTACCCGCTGGCGATCAGTGCGGGCGGTTCGATGGTCCGCGGGGCCGGTTTTCTGCCTTCGAGTTCTGCTACGAGCCGCCGGATGTGTTCGGGCGTTGTCCCGCAGCAGCCGCCGACGATTTCCACCCCATCCTCAACGACGTATCGGGCCATCGCCTCGGCGTATTCATCCGGGGACAGCGGATAGCAGGTTTGCCCTTGCTGTACCTGCGGCATGCCCGCATTGGGCATGACCGAAACCTTCCCGGGGAAGTTGCGACAGAGGTAATGCACATGCGGACGCATTCTGGACGGCCCGGTGGCGCAGTTGAGCCCGAGGGAGTACAGGTTGAACGGCTCCAGAGCTGCGGCTGCCGCGGCGATATCCGCCCCGATGAGCATGGTCCCGGTCGTTTCCACGGTTACCGAAACCATTATCGGAATCTCTATCCCTTCCTGCTCCATGGCGTCTCGTGCGGCAGTGAGGGCGGTTTTGATCTGCAGAAGGTCCTGGCAGGTTTCGATCAGCAGGAAATCGACACGTTCTTCGGCCATCACTCGCATCTGTTCCAGATACGCAGCGTACATCTCGTCCACGGTGATCTGGTTCAGGCTTGGGAGTTTCGTGGTCGGGCCGATGGAAGCGGCGACTCTGCATCCCGCTCGAGAGCCGATCGCCTCGCGCGCGACCCGGACCGCGGCCCGGTTTATCTCCGCAACCCGGTCCTGCAGACCGTATTCTGACAGGACGATCGACGTCCCTCCCAGCGTATTGGTCTCTATGACGCCGGACCCCGCCTCCAGAAACGAGTTGTGCAACTCGACCATGGCGCTTGCGGCGGAGAGGTTCAGGTACTCTGTGCAGCCTTCATAGCCGCCCCATGCCGAGGCGGGAAGGTCCATCGCCTGCAGACTGACTCCGCAGGAACCGTCGAATATCAACACGTCGTCTCTGTTGCTGCTGTGCATGGGCTGCTGGGTATCCTTTTCCGGATGGTGTAGCGTCTCAAGCGAGGCGGGAGGTCCCGCGAGCCACATATCTTAGCCGAAACCGCCCCTCGATT
>JBKHHU010000031.1:0-23809 GCA_046539045.1 Phycisphaerae bacterium | reverse complement strand
CAACACCCGACCCGTCGGAGGCGGAGATCGACGCGACCGTCGAAGCCGTCCTGTTTGCCACCAACACCCCCCTGTCGCCACCGAAGATCGCGCAGGTCGCGGAAATCCCCGGCGGCAGACGGGTCATCAAGGAGTCGGTGGCCCGCCTGAATGACGTCTACGAACAGAGCGGCCGGGTGTTCCGGATCGAGAGTATCGCCGGCGGATACCGCTTCCACACCCTGCCACAGTACCACGACGTGCTGGCCCGGCTTACGAAGGTCAAGAGCGACAGCAAGCTGTCCCAGGCGGCGATGGAAACGCTGGCGATCGTCGCTTACCGCCAGCCGATCATCCGGGCCGATGTGGAAGCCATCCGAGGCGTGGCCTGCGGGGAGATGCTTCGTAGCCTGATGGAGAAGAACCTCGTCAAGATCACCGGTCGGGCCGAGGTGCTGGGCCGGCCGATGCTCTACGGTACGACCAACCACTTCCTGGAGGTCTTCGGACTCAACAGTCTCGACGACCTGCCCCAAGGCGAGGAACTTCGCACCCCACCCGAGCCGAAGGAAGACAACCCCGAAGAGCCCGAGCCGCAAGACGATCAGGAAGAAGCTCCCAAGGCGGAACCAGCCGAGCAGCGCGAAGAGTCATCCGAAACAGAGAACGCTGCAGACGCGCAGACAACGCCCTACAATGAACAGACCGATGCCGACGCCGAAGACCAGGCGGCCGATTCCGAAGCGGAACCCGAAGACAGGATCGAATAGCCATATCGGCGCATGGAGCAGGCCGGCGCATCTCTCCCACTGCACCGGCCTGGATTATATTGATCGTATTGTGACGTTTCAGGCGGCGGCTGTGCTGGAATCGTCTTTGCTCTTGGCAGCGGGCTCGCGGGTCGGCTGGACGAGCACAATGCTGTCCATTCCAAACGAACCGGGCTCCACGCCGAAAGCAGCGTAATCGGTGAACCATTTGCCGTCGGCACAATAGCGGAAGCGGAATTCGCCGGTCGGGAGTTTCATCCTCGCCACCCAGTGGCCCTCCTCTTCCTTCTCCATCATAAGTTCGTTCGTCCGCCACCCGTTGAAATCGCCGGCGATGTACACCCGCCGGGCATCAGGCCGGAAAAACCGGAACTCCACCCAATTGCTGTTTACTGTAACCATATTTTCACACCCTTCCTTGTCTTCCGCTCCACAGGCAACCTGCTGCGGTGTCTACCCTTTCCATTAGTTATTGATCGGAAGAAGCGGGCTTCAACTTAATCAGGATCCCGGAGAATTCCCATTTTTGATGTGAATATTTTCACTGCCCCGTAGTATCCGTCGGACGGTCCTTACGGTCGGTCCGGTAGCGACCGGGATATTGCTTCAGATCCCGTCGCCGTGAGGAGTGTTGCAATCAACGGACCGGCGTCCTACACTGCTGCCTGATTCGAGAAGGAGTATCCGATGTCGGTGGCATATTTTGACTGTTTCGCCGGGGCCGGCGGCGACATGATCTGCGCTTCGCTGATTGATGCGGGGCTGGATTTCGACACCTTCCGAGGTGAACTGGCCAAACTCAACGTGCCGGGCTACAGCGTCCGGATTGAGGATGTGGTGCGGCGCGGGATCGCCGGCAAGCAATTCTGCGTCGACGTGGAGCCCGGGGACAAGCCCCACCGTCACCTCCGGCACGTTCTGGAGATCATCGACGCTGCCGACATCGCCCCGCGAGCCGCAGAGCGAGCACGCAAGGTGTTCCGCCGCCTGGCTCAGGCAGAAGCCAAGGTCCACGGCACGAGCATCGAGACGGTCCATTTCCACGAGGTCGGCGCCATCGACAGCATTGTGGACGTCGTCGGCGCCTGCATCGGGCTGGAGATGCACCAGGTCGACACCGTTCATTGCGGGGCCGTTCCCACAGGCAGCGGGACAGTCCAGTGCGACCACGGACTGATGCCCGTTCCCGCCCCCGCCACGGCCGAGCTGCTGGTGGGCCTGCCTACCACCGCCGGGGCCGTGTCCGCGGAGATGACCACCCCCACTGCCGCTGCTATCTTCGCCGCGCTGGCTGAGAGCTTCGGCCCCATCCCCGAAATGACCGTATCCGCCCTCGGCCACGGGGCCGGATCGCGCGATTCCGAGCAGGTGCCCAACGTGCTGCGGACGTTCATCGGCACCTCCGCCGGAGAGGGCACGTCCGACAGCGTCGTGGAACTGGCAGCCAATCTCGACGACTGTTCCGGCGAGATCATCGGCAGGACGATCGACAAGCTGCTCAATCGCGGCTGTCTGGATGCGTGGGCCACGCCCGCCGTGGCGAAGAAGTCCAGGCCGGCATGGACGCTGCACGTGCTGGTGAGCCCCGCAGACGTTGCCGCCGCGGAGAGGCTTATCTTCACCGAGACCACCACCTTCGGCATCCGTCGGCACGCATCGACCCGGAGCAAACTCGCGCGGGAGCTGGTCACCGTCGAAACCCGCTTCGGACCGATCCGCGTCAAAACCGGGCGCCGCGACGGAACGCTGCTGACCGCTTCTCCGGAGTTCGACGACTGCTGCACCGCCGCCGATGCACACTCCGCCCCGGTCGCCGATGTCTACCAGGCAGCCCAGATCGCCTTCCGGAAGGCAAAAGAACAGTGACCATTCCGGCATATGTGCTGCTTGGCCTTTGCGTTCTGGTGTCCCTCGTATGGACTACCCGCCATCTGCTGATCAACCGCGAGAGGCGCAAAGGCTTTGAGCTGACCGGCGAGTACTCCCAGCCGCCTGCGGATGCACCGAGACTCAGCGTGCTGATCGCAGCCAAGGATGAGGAAGACAATATTGCCGCGTGTCTGGAGTCGCTGGTCGCCCAGGACTATCCCAACTTCGAGGTCATCGTCTGCAACGACCGCAGCACCGACCGGACCGGCGAGATCGTGCGACAGTTCGCTTCGCGAGACGAGCGTATCAAGCTGGTCGACGTTGATCATCTGCCGGATGGCTGGATGGGCAAATCCCACGCATTAAGTCACGGCGTGAAGGAGGCCACGGGCGACTGGCTGTGCCTGATCGATGCCGATTGTGTTCAGGAGAACGACTCCACGCTCACCGTCGCCCGTCAATATGCCGAAGACACCGACGCCGACCTGCTGAGCCTCCTGCCTCACATGACCACCAAAACCTTCTGGGAGAAGCTCATCCAGCCGGTGTGCAGCGGCGTGATGATGATCTGGTACAAACCCGAGCAGGTCAACAACCCCAACAAACCCAACGCCGCGTATGCCAACGGGGCGTTCATGCTCTTCAAACGCGATTCCTACGAGGCCGTCGGCGGACACGAAAGCATCAAGCAGATCGTCAACGAGGACATTCACCTGGCCCGGCGGATCAAGTCCCGCAGCGACATGCGGCTGCGAGTGGCACGAACAGACAAGCTGTATTCGGTGCGGATGTACACCGGCCTGCGAGAGATCATCAACGGCTGGACGCGGATTTTCTACGGGGCATTCCACACCACCCGGCGGATGATCGTGTCCTGGTTGCTGGTGGCGGTGATGGGGCTGCTGCCGTACTTCGTTGCGCCGGTGGGGCTGGCAGCATGGTCTGCCGGGGCTGACGAAGTGTGGTTGTGGGCGGGTTTGGCAGGCCTGCTGGCCGCGGTGCTGCAGTTGTCGGTGATCTTCCGTTTCTACGGCCTGGCCGGTGGGGACAGGCGCATGTTCTGGACGTACCCGATCGCCTCGCTGTTCGTGCTGTGGATCATCACTCGCGCGTTTCTGAAAACCCGCAAAGGCGCCTCGCTCCGCTGGAAAGGCACCGCCTACGCGAATCCGGCACAGTATTAGGGTGTCGCAGGCCGTGGACTGGCCGCGGAGGCCCAGAGACGCGGATTGCTTCCGTGGCCCACCGTTCGGATCGAATCCGTTACACCCGTTCCAGGCAATCGGTCAGCGTCCGGTAATACTCCGACGGGTCCGGCTCGAAGTCCAAAGTGTGACAACCGGGCAGCGTGACCACCTGCGGCTCGTCGGCGCTGAGTCGCCGGACCACCTGCTCCACCTGCCCGTTGTCGATGATCGGATCCGTCTCGGCCAAAATCAGGCTCGTCGGCAGTTGCAACTGCCCTTCCGACGCCCTGCCGATCATCTCGTCCATCTTCCGGCTGACGTAGAGGAACCGCGCGGTCGCCTCGTGCAGAGCCAGCGGGTCTTCGGCGATGAAGTCCCGCATGGGCGGGTTGTCGGTGAACAGCTTCGGATCATCCAGCGGCAGCGGGAAGCGTTTTCGGCTCGCCACGAGCAGACTCCCCGCAATTCGCAGCTTCGTGCCGGTCGAAACATCCACCAGCGGCGAGATACCGGGGGCCGAGAGTGTCAGCGAAGCGATTTTCGACTGCGCCTCCGCCCGGGCCGTCAACCACGCCGCCGCCCACTTGCCGCCCCAGCTGACGCCCACCAGATGCAGCTTCTCCGCGTCGGTCTCCGCCAGCACGGCCTCCACGATATGCTGAAGGTCGTCCAGCAGCTGATCCGGTGAATCAGCATGGCCGCGGCCGCGGCGATTGTTCCCGCTGCCCCGTCGCGTCAGCTGATAGACCGAATATCCTCGCCCGGCAAGGTGCGAACACGAGCCGACAAACCACCCCGGGTGCGACTGGATTCCGTGCAGGTGCAGCACCGGCAGGCGATCCGCATTCCGCCCAGCGTGCATCCATACGGAGGTCCCGTACTCATCGGGCAGGAGGATCTGTCGCTCCTCGGGCGGCGAGAAGTCGATCCCCGGCGGGACCGGCATGGAGAGATCGGAACTCATTTGGCATCCTTTCCTGTTGGGAGCATCCGAGGCGGCAAGACCGGCTCCGGGGTCGCAGTCTCTTGCATCTGCCGCTCTCCGTGCTCAAGCGACCCGCTGCCGGGGACGATACCACCAATGTATGCGAGAAATCGAAGATCCAGAACGAGGCCTGACGGCCGCCCCGACACGCGCCGACGAGGCGGGATTCTCGGCAGCGACAGCTCGCCGGGCCATGCGCGTGTGGATTCTCCTTCTGCTGACTGCCGCTCTGAACGGTCTGGACCTGCTGATGACGCTGAGCGCGATGCAAACCGGCAACTTCAGGGAGATGAACCCGGTGGGCCGATTGATGATGGCCGACCCGGGCCTTCTGATCGTCAGCAAAATCGGGGTCGGCTCGATGTCGCTGTTCATCCTGGCGATGTTCCGGCGCAAACGCGTCACCGAAGTCGCCTGCTGGGGCGTCACGCTCGCATACTCGATGCTGGCATTCATGTGGCTGATCTATTCCATTTCCCGCTGACCCCGGGGCCTTCGCCGCGTGCATCCGGCCCGAACGGCTGGGGCGGCTTTTCGCGTTTCTCTCCGTACTCGAACGGCTTCTGCCCGAGCAGGATAGGCCGCCGCTGACCGACATTTACCAGCAGCCCCAAGGCCATGCAGTTGACCAGCAGGCTCGACCCGCCGTAGCTGATCAGCGGGAGAGTCATGCCCGTAATCGGCATGAGCCCCATCGTCATACCCACGTTGATCACGATCTGGCTGAACAGCAACGCCACTACGCCCACCGCCAGCAGTCGGCCGAATGGGTCGTTGGTCACCGTGGCGATTTCCACGCCCATCACGAACACCACCCCGAACAGCACGAACACGCCCAAGCAGCCGAGGAACCCCCACTGACCGCCGATCACGCTGAAAATGAAGTCCGTATGGTCGTCCGGTAAGAGCGTGTAGTAGTCGTCCGCCTCGTGCCAGTCCCCCCTGCCCAGAACCATCCCCGAGCCCAGTACAAGCTTGCTCTGGTGCAACTGGTAGCCCTTGCCCTGAATGATCCGCGGGTCGTCCTGCCGCAGCCAGCCTTCGATGCGGGCGATCTGGTGCCGCTTCATCTTCACCAGCGGAGCCGCCGAGACCAGCGTCGCCCCGCCGTCGGCCGTCTCGCTGGACCAGTACGCCAGGTTCGCCCGCGTGGTCTTCTCGTTGCGGTCGAACCCCGCGGGCAGCCGGTGCGGGATCGGCAGGAACACCAGGACCGAACCAACCACCACGATGCCGACCAGGTGCTTGAGCTTCGCCCCGGCCATGAACAACATGAAGTAGAGCATCGGGAGAAACAGCAGACTCGTTCCGAGATCCGGCTCGAGAAAAACCAGCCCCATCGGGACGATCGTCAGCAGGAACGGCGGTATGAGCCCGAGCAGCGATCGGTAGTTGTCGCGGTAGCGCATGTACCAGGCGAGCATCAGAATGTACGAGAGCTTCGCAAACTCCGACGGCTGGACCTGCACCACCCCCAGGTTGACCCAGCGATAGGCACCGCGGATGTCCGGCAGGAGCCAGTTGACGGCCGCGTTACCGGGCAGCGCTCTCGGAAGCACCAGCAGCAGCGTGAGAACCACCAGCGTAAAGCCGAACATCCAGTACGCAAAGCGCCCAATCTTGTGATACGGAATCACGGTCATGGACAGGAACCCGACAACACCCATCACGGCGAAGATGATCTGCTTCCGAGCGAATCCCGCAAACGATGTGTCCAACTGCTCAGCCGAGCGAATGGCCACGATGCCGACCATCATCAGCAGAACCATCGCGATGATGATCGGCCAGCTGGTGTAACGAAGATGACGTTTGAGGGTTTCGAGCATCGAATTACCGGATGTAGCCCATTTCCTTGCACATGCGGATGATCTCGCGGGCCAGCGGCGCGGCGTTTTTGCTCCCGCCCCCGCCGGGTTCGACGTATTCGACCATCACCGCTATGGCGATCTGCGGGTCACGATACGGGGCGAACCCGCTGAACCAGGCGGTGTGGCCCTGCCGGACGATCTCATCGCCACCATCGATCCGTCCGTTGTCGTTGGAATCCCACCGCTGCGGAGCGGTCTGGGCCGTTCCGGTCTTCCCGCAGACCTTCACGCCCAGCGGGCTGCCATAGTTGCGGTGGAAGACCTTGTAGGCAGTGCCTCTGCCCTCCTCGGCGCTGCCGGGGAAGTTGCAGACCTTGTACATCCCTTCGTGGATCGCCTCGACGGTGGCCGGGGCGATTTCCAGGTGGATGCCGTTCTCCGGCCGGTTCGGGCTGGTGGTGGGCATGACGCTTGAGGCGGTGTCCGTGCCCGGTTGGCTGGCCGGGCCTACGCGCCGGATGAGCCTCGGCTCGCGGTGCAGGCCCCCGCGGGCCAGCGTGGCCATGGCGTTGCCAACGTGCAGCGGAGTCACATCCAGATAGCCCTGTCCAATCGCGGTGAAGCGTGCATCGGCCGGTGTCTCGTGCGGAGTCCTGCGGAGTGAACGCGGAAGCGAGCGAATCCAAGACGATGTCGGCACCAGGCCGGACTTCTCCTCGGGCAGACCGGTGCCCGGCTTCTCGCCACATCCGAATTTCTGGAACCAGCCGGCGAGGTAGTCGAGCCCGACGGTCTCGCCGGCGTGGTAGAAGTACACGTTGCAACTGTGCATGATGGCTTCGACGAGATCCTCATCCCCGTGTCCGTGGCGGTTCCAGCAACGGAACTGGCCCGGACGATACATATATCCCCGACAGTTCCATCTGGTGTGCAACCCGACGCGGCCGGACTCTATCCCGGCGATCCCGCTGATCGGTTTGGCCGTGGACCCGGGCGGGTACCTGCGTGCCACGGCCCGGTGCAGAAGCGGGAGCAGACGCTCGTTCTGGACAAGGTACTTGTAGTTCTGCCGATAGGTGTTCAGGTTGTAGGTCGGAACGGAAACCAGAGCGAGGATCTCGTTGGTCTCCACGTCCATGACCACGGCACAGGCGGGCGTGGACACCCCCGAAAGCAGTTTGGTAACGCGCTCCTGCAGCTTGATGTCCAGCGTCAGTTGAACGTCCCTGCCATGGACCGGCGGTACATACTCGGTCACCACCCGGCGGCCGTCCTTACGCTTGAACCTGCGATAGCCGCGCGTGCCGCGAAGCTCCTGCTCGCACATCCGCTCGACACCGATCGTCCCGATGCGATCGCCGATGAGGTAGTTCTTCCGCTTCCGCTCCAGCGTGGGCAGGTGCTGATTCGGCTCGTTGAGGCGGCGCTGTTTCTCGGCCGAGATCTCCGACGTGACGCCGAGGATGTGGCAGGCGATGTCGTCATGCTCGTAGTGGCGCCTATGGTTCGGTACGATGGCGGCCCCGACGGTTCCGTCCAGCGAAATGTTCTCTCGCAAGCCGGGGACCACGGCGTGGACCTGTCGCTCTTCGCGGATCCGCATGCCGACGATCTCGCGAATGGTCCGGATCTTCGAGCAGATGCGGTTGACGTTTTTCTGAAGGTCCTCCCCTCGCATCGATGCAAGCCGACGAGCAAGCTGCCAGGTGCGGGCGGAGCGTTCTTTGTATTCTGTCTCGGCCTCGGTCCGGGTCAGACCCTCCTCCGACTCGATCCGGCGAACTTCGCGGCGGATCCAGGATTCGTCACCGGCCATGAACCGGTAGTCCAGCGAGAAATCGAAACACGGGTACTCCATCGCCAGAATGCGGTTGTTGCGATCGAGGATCTGCCCGCGTAACGAAGGGGCCAGTTCCACGTGCCGCAACGCCTCGGCTGCCTCCCGCCGATATTCCTCCCCGCGGACGATCTGCAGATATCCCAGGCGCAGGATCATCAGCGAGAAGACTATCCCGATCAGCGCGAGGAAGATTTTGATTCGGAATTTATACATGATCGCTCGCCGGCCCGGCCGGTGAATGACTTACCATCCTATCGCCGCTGCCGCCGCGACGACGGAGCGGGGATGAACCATGTCTTGATCGCCGACAGCCCGAACAGCACCAGCGGCCCCACAATGCCGCTATAGACCGCCACCCCGACCGCACGCAGCAGCATCTGCCCGTAGTCGCCCCAACTCACCTGCGACCAGGCAACTATCGACTGTAACGAAACCCACACCCCGTGTGCAACCAGAACGAACAGCAAGCTCAGGAACGCCTGTGCGATCGGCCGCTCCTGGAAAACAGCTTCCCTCACCAGATACAACAGCGACGCCGATGTCAGGTATCCCAGCGCCATCGGACCGATGACCGTCAGCCCTCCCGGCCCGCCGGCGGTGGTGATGTCGACGGCCATGCCAAGTATCCACGCTGCCAGCAGCACATCCACGCGAGATCGCGCACGCAACGTGACAAACATCGCCAGAATCGCCACGAAGTCCGGGCCGATCGTCCCCACCGGCGTATCGAAGAACGCGAACACTCCGCCCAGACTGCTCTGGAAGACCACGAAGAGATACGCGAGGATGATGAACAGGATCCATCGCACGCTTACTGATCACCCTCCCCGTTTCCGATGCGCTTGGTGCCCGGGTGAACAATATACACCTCCCGAAGAGCCTGAAGGTCCGCGAACGGCTGAACCGAGATGATTTCGAAGCCCGGGTGCTCAGGGTCGGCCTGGACCTCAGTGACCTTGCCGATCGGGATCCGCAACGGCAGGTTCTCCTCGGTTCCGCGCGTCCACAGCCAGTCGCCCGGCCGGATCGAATGATACTCCTGCACCTTCTCGATGGTCATTCCCTCCACACCGTCCCCCCGTGCCAGCACGTCGACACGCACGTTGTTCTGGCGGGTCAGCGGCACGCGCGAGGCCCCCTCTTCATTCCGGGAGAGGATCATCCGCGGGTTGTCCGGGTCGATCTTTCGCTGAAGCTGTGAGGAGATGGTAAACCCTTTGTCACTCAATAATTGAAGCCGGGAGGTAAATCTTGCCGACTCGACGATCCGGCCCACCAGCACGTTTCCGATCACCGCGGCGAGGTTCTTGGGCAGCTTCTTCGTCCGGTCGGTCATCAGCTTCCGGTTCGTGAGCACCGACGAGCCGGACGGAGCACTGTCGTTGATCGACCGGGTCGCTCCATACGGCGCGGAATCGGCACCGACTACGCGGGCAGGGATCAACTCACACGGAAGATCGGAGGTGGGGCTGTAGGCCTCAGTCGAGATATACCTGCTGACGAGTTTGGTCTGCTGGGCCCAGCGTCGGTAGCGGAGAAACTGCCGGCTCAAGCGCTGCATCTCCGTCTTCAGCCGAAGATTCTCCTGCCTGTAATCTCTTGCATCTTCCTGACTTATGACATCATCCCCGGCCGTGGTCTTGGATTTGATCATGGTGGTCAGGTACATCCCGCTGTCACCGAGCGGAGCGAAGAAAATCCCCAGCGGCTTCCGAATGGCTGAGGACAGACCGGTGCCCAGAAATGTCATGAGGATGCTGAAAAGCACCGCGCAGCCCAAGGCCCAGTGCTTGGCGGAATGTCCGGACAGCTTCATAGGCAGCAATTCCCTGAAATACAGGGGTTTATGATACCCGGTCCGACTACCTCAACGCAAGCCCAGCCGGGCGGGATATTGACGCAGCAGCAAATTCTGGTACTGTGGATAGTAACATTTATATCGGTTGTGCGGGTCGCAGGGATTCAGGAACTTTCGCCGTCGACAGGAATCCCGGGCAAGGCTGCGACAAACCGCGACACGCGGCAGGAAACTGCGGTCAGCCGCGGTAAGCCTGACCGACACCGGTAGCGAGCGTATCAGTTCTTTCGACGGCACAAGGAGAGGCGAAGTGAGGGAATCAATCTGCATCACTACGCTGCTTGTTGCTGCGCTGACGTCGGCGACACTGGCCGCCGACATCAACCCGCCGGAGTATCGGGGCAACCCCAAAGCCACGCTGCAATCCTGGGATTTTCTCGACTCCGGGTTCGACGGGTATTACTCCTCAGGACCGGACGGCACGGATGAGAACCCCTACGACACCCCGGAACTCACGGTTATTCAAGGCACTTGGTCGGACGAAGTCGGCCCGTCCGGAGCCCCCGGCGGTGCATGGAGCGGCTTTAGCGAGATCTACCTGAACATCCCGGAAGGTCCAGATCGTGACTTCGGGAGCATCCGGGAAGCCCGCTTCCAGATCACCTATCTGGCCGAAGCCCCAGCCGACGCTCCGTCGCTGGACTTCGACTGCATGTCGGAGTGGACGCTGGTCTCTGCCTACTCCGAACATCTTGAAGAGGTCAGCGAAGATAGCTCCTGGTACGTTCACACGATTGACCTTGAGTCGTCGGCAACCTATGCGGCCAACACGTTCTCCTTTAACCCGGCAGAACCGGGCGTGCAGGTCAGTCAGGTCATCCTCGACTATGCTTACGTCCCCGAACCGGCAACTGCCGTGGTATTGCTTGCCGGCGGAGCCCTGCTGCTCTACCGCAGACGCCGCTGAGCGACGGCCGGACGCACATACCAACGGGCCCGCTGGAGTGATCCGCCATGCCCGTTCTTTGCGCTGCCACCAACGTCATCCCGACTAGCCCCTGACAATGACAGATGGACCTAACGCGCGGGCACGAAGCAGGCCGGATCGGCTTATTCTCCGGTTCGCATCGACTTCGGCGCCAAGTCCAGCGGGTAGTTGACGAAGGCAGCTGCCAGTTCCAGGCACGTGAGTTCGGTTAGTTTGTCCGGCCAATAGCGGCGGTTGAACTCGGCAACCAGGAGCTTCTTGGATTCCTCCGGTACCATCGCCAGGAGGAAGCATAGATCTCGCCCTGGGAGCCTGCGGACCTGATCGGTCGTCTCGATGTCGGCGAACTGCAGCGGTGTATCGGGGTAGAGTCCGCGTCCGGTAGAGATCCACTTGGCCGACACGAACGGCCAGAGGAACTTCCCGCCCTTGCTTCGGCCGGTCCACTTGGAGCGGTCCATCATAGCGGTGCGTACCGCCTGTCCGCACCAGTCGGCCTTGACGGGCGGGGTCTGCAATTGCCCGGTCTGTGCATGTCGCGCCTTGGCCTGCTGGTACATCTTCAGCAAATGCTGGTACTGCCGGTTGCGTGCCCGGGCAAACCCGGCGTCGACCACGGGAAAATACGGGCTGAAGTGCCGGCCGCGGATCTCCACCAGTACACGATGGCGTCCGGGCTTGAGTATGACGATGGTGCCCGACTCGACCTCCCGTCCGTTGAGCCAGATGTTCGACCACCGCCGGCCGAACGGGCCGCTCTTTTCCAGAAGGAACTCCGCCTGCTTCTGAACGTTCAGTACCGAGAAGGCGAAGCTCCGCGTGCCGGAGGCACCGGGCAGCCTCAGCAACCCGCCCTTCTTCCCGAGTCCGGGCACCTCGGACCACCATTGCTTCGGTGCCTTGACGAACCGGTAGTCTTTCCCGGCATACCGGACGGTTGTGCCTGGAACCGGCTGGACCGCAGGCCCGCGGTCGAAACTGTCCAGCGGATGCTGCTGCGTCAGCGGGAATGGCCCGACCACCAGCCAGTTCTGCCAGAGCGGGTCGGCGGTGGGGTCATTCACTGCAGCAGCGTCGTTGTCGGTCTCGGTCGGCTCAAGCGTGACCACGGTCGGTGGGGTGGACGGTTCCGGCCAGTCGAATTCGTCTTTCTCGCCTGTAACCGCCAAGGCGGCAGAGCCCGGGCAAGCGAAGAGGGACCGATGCGCGGCAAAGACACCCTGCGGCCCCCATTCCAGCTTGAACATGACCGACAGATGCGCCTGCCGCTCCAGCGTTTCGTCGCGCTGGGCGGCGGTCATGAACGGGCGGGCCAGATCGTACCCGAACGGATAGTGCGAGATGGGCCCCGGCACGCGTTCGCCGTGTTCGCCGTGATAGGGCATGGTCCGGGTGCGGTCGATCACGAGCGGAACGGCGCGAAGACCGTGGTTGCGATCGTCAAACAGTGTCGCAATGAACCCGTGGCCGATGGCGAGTTCCATACCAGGCTGCCAGGTGGTGACCCAGTTGACCGGCTCGCGGTAGAGGCGTTTCTTCCCGGCCATTTGACGGCGCAGCGCCAAGAGCACCGCCCGACCGAACGGTGTGCGCGCCCGTTGGCGCAGCATGGTCAAGTCGCGGGGGCGGAACAGCAGTCGCGGGTGTTCCTCCGGCTGGACGGGGTCCAGTGCGGCAGGAGCGTCCGGTAGTTCATATGCGTGTCCGGTGAACCGGCCGGACCGTTTCTCATAGTTGCAGTGCCCGGAATAGTCACCCGTCAGTTCGCCGCCGGACTGGATGGCGAGCGTGTACTCACCGAAGGCCGCCTTGCGCCAGAAGTCTTTCTGGAACATGATCTCCAGCGACAGTCGCTGCCCGTCCGCCGTGTCTTCCACCGACAGCGTGCCGAGGTGCGTCCTCTTATTGAAGCTTGGCGCGTGTGCATAGAACTGCTCTTCCCAGCGGCCGCCCTTTCGGATCAGATCGATCTCCAGATCCCACGAGCCGCGGCCCGAGCCCTCCGAAAGCGTAACGGCACCTGTAAGCGTCAGTCGCACAACACCATCATCCGGCAGGCCTGAACTATTTGTCTTTTCGGGAGTTACGCGGGGACTGCCCGGACGGATCCGCCTCCACGCCTCCGGTTCGGGCGTCCCGGCCAGCAGCCCATCGGCCGGCCGCACGTTGCCGAGGCTCTGGCCGCTACGGCTCTCGATCCGCCGCGCCGCTTGAGCGACCGCTTCATCCATCCCGGTGATGCCCTGTGCAAGTGCCCACTCCATGGCGGGTTTCGCGGCCGGATCGCCGATGTCGCCCAAGGCAGCGATCCACGTCTTCGCCTCGGCCGGGTCCGGCAGGAGCGTCCACTGGAGCAATGCCTCGGTTACCGGCTCGGCCGCGGGAGGACCGATCCGGACGCACGCTCTGGCGGCTGCCTGTTCTGCCAGCGGGTGCATCTCCCCTTGGATGGTTTCGCGAATGATTGGTTCCAGGGCGTCGGTGCCCATCGCCGCGATACCGTCGACCACGGCGTCGGACAACTCGCCCAGATGCTCGGCTTTCTGGCGGCGGGGATTGATTTGGAGCAGTCCCAGAAGAACCGGAACGACTTCGGGGCGCCCCAGGGAGCCCATCGCTCGGGCAGCCGAAGCCCGGAAACGGGCGTCTGCCTTCGTCTCCAACGCGGCATGAAGGTGGGGCAAGACCTGCGAGACGTTGTCCTTCAGGGCGTTTTCCGCAGTTTTCCGCACCTCCTGGTCGCTGTCGGAGAGGGCAATGGCCAGTCCGCGCCACGCTGCGGCGCCGCTTCGGGTGGCCAGTTCGCGGACAATCGCTCGCCGAACGTCGACCGGCGAGGTGCGTATCGCGTGGGTCATGGCTTCCGCTGCCCGGTCCTCGGAACTCCGGGCCAAGCCTTTCACTGCGGCCATGCGGACGCTCGGGGTGGGATCATCCATCGCCATCGTCAGCAGGTCCATGACACCCGGGGGGCTTTCCTCGAGTTTGACCAGTTCGGCCAAATGCGTCACAGCCGCCCTGCGCACCGGGAGCACCCGGTCTCGAACGAGGCTCGCAAGTGCTGTTTTGGCAGAGGGTTGATAATTCTCGGCCAGAGCGACGGCTGCGGCTTGGCGGACGGTTTCGTCCTCGTCCCCCGCAGCACGCTTCAGAACTGCGACCGCCTCCCGGCCACCGATCTGCCCCATCGCCTCCACGGCAGCACGTCTGTCCGCAGCGTTCTTGAGGCTCATCAGTGACGCCAGGGCTGGGACCGCATCGGCTCGCCCGCTGCGAGCCAGCCGACGTATCTCTTCCTGACGCTTGACCGGGTCTCCAAGGGCCTCCAGGCTCTGCTGCGACAGGCTTTCCGCGCTGCGGTCACCAACCAGTCCCATCGTCCGCGAGAGCACAATCGCAGCCAGCCCCGCAAGCATCAGAACTCCAATGCCACCCACAACCAACCAGCTCAGTCTTTCCCGCTTTGGATCCATGAATGCCCAATCTGCAAGAGGTGCGATGTCTCTATTGTAACGCCGGGAAATGCTCCCGGTATCGGCGGCTCAGCAACAGGTTGCGGGACACTCCCCAAAACCCTGCCTCCCAAGGAAAATGGTTGCCCCACAGATCACTAAGTATCTGGAGGAAAAGCAGTAAGAATTCGCCCTACATGATTAGCCTTAAAACGATGGCCGGGATACGCTTAAATTTTTCTGAGAGAATTCCGATTTCGCTTTATCCGTTGCCATGAATGGGTTATATAGGTTTACCGATCCAGCCTAGTCCTTAATATTCAGTTTGTTTAACACTCTTACCCATCTTGTGTCGATTAACATGGCAGATCGGCTCAAGGGAAGCCGACAGCCGACGCAAAGCGATGACTGAAGCCTACTTCTGCCGCAATCCGGTGCTTCTGTTCAGCTTGCCGCCCTTTTGAAACGCAGACGCGCGTCGAGCCAACAAACGGCGAAGTAAACCTGATGCCCTTACTCCCAAGGGCTGCCCCCGAGGCAAACACAAGGAGACAGTCAATGTTGTATGACGGTAACGCCGCTTCCATGGAAGCTCTCGAACCCCGACTCATGCTCTCCGCCGATGCCTTCAGCTGGTTGGCCGAGAACCTGCCGGCGACCGCCTCCACCAACGCCGACATCAACGGCAACTTCAACTGGAGCGGATGGCAGAAGAAGGACAATTCCTCCTCAGCCTCCTTCAACTTCTCTGTTGAGGGAACACCCACCATCGAGACCAGCGCCCACGGCGAACAGGTTCTTATGGAAGGCCTGGAATTGTGGCAGAACGAGCTGCAGCCGATGCTGCCCGTGCTCAGCAAGAACGTCCTGCTGCCCCAGGGAACGGAAATCGAGTCGGTCACCATCGAATTCGGTGACGGCAGGAATATCGGCAAGGGCATCAAGCTGCTGAGCACGCCCGAGGCGGCGAGGGAAGGTGAAGGCGGCGAATACCAGGTCATCTACGCCGACTCGTTCGACCAAGACGATGCCGCCGTCTGGAACACCCAGTTCTACCGCGGACACAGCATCGGCGTGCTGAACCTCTTCCCTGTGCTCTATGACTCCTTCTCCGGCGACCTGTCCTTCTACAACGACATGACCGTGTCCGTGGAAGTCACCGAAGCGACCGGCAGAACCCTCACCGTCCAGAACAGCTCCGAGGACGTACAGGCCGTGGCTGAGATGGTCGAGAACGACTCGGAACTGCTGAGCTACGACTACAGCCTCCAGCCGACGGGATCGAACCAGTTGCCCTGGTCCGGAAGCTTCGACTACATGATCATCACCAACGACGCCCTCAGCGGTTCGTTCCAGACCCTTCTGGACCACAAAGCCGCCAAAGGTCTGTCGACCACCATGGTGACCACCGAATACATTTTCAGCAACTACTCCGGCACCGAGAACGGCGACCAGGCCGACCAGATCCGCCACTTCATCCAGGACGCCTACGCCAATTGGGGCGTGGAATACGTGCTCCTCGGCGGGGACGTATCGGTCATTCCCGAACGCGGTCTGTACGGAAGCAGCGGCAGCTACACCCAGAACTACATCCCGGGCGACATCTATTATGCTGCCCTCGACGGGACCTGGAATGGTGACGGCGACAGCCTGTGGGGCGAGTCTAACGACGGGACCAACGGCGGCGACGTCGACCTTGTGCCGGACGTCAAGATCGGGCGAGCCCCCGTCGAGACGATCCAGGAAACCAACAACTTCGTCAACAAGACCATCACCTACGAGATTACTCCGCGGGACAACGTCAACAGCTTCCTGTCGGCAGGCGAGAAGCTCGACAGTACCACCTACGGATCCTATTCGATCGAACAGATCGCCGACAATATTGTCCCTGACAGCTGGACTGTCGACAAGCTCTACGACATAGACGGAACCTGGTCCCGCGATGAGATGATCGCCAAGCTCAACGACAGTCCGCACCTGGTCGACCATCTCGGACACGGAATGACCAATTATGTCGGCAAAACGTACTCCAGCAACGTGGACAGCCTGACAAACGACCTGCCGTACTTCATGTATTCCCAGGCGTGCGATGCGGGGGCTTTCGACCGGAGCGACTCGGTAGCTGAGCACCACGTCAAGGGTGAGCACGGAGCTTTCGCCGTTGTCATGAACTCCCGCTACGGCTGGTACTACCCCGGCTCCTATCCGGGCGGAAACCACCACTGGGACGTGCAGTTCTGGGATGCGATCTTCAACGAGGGCATTACCGACCTTGGCGGAGCGAATAACGATTCCAAGATGGACAATCTCTACCGTGTCGGCACGTCCGGTTCGAACCGCTGGATCCACTTTGAACTGAACCTGCTGGGCGACCCGGAAACCAGCATCCACATGGAGAATCCGGAAGCCCCGGAACCCCCCGAGGCGCCTTCCCTGGCGGTGAATTCCACCGGCGGGCGCGAAATCACCCTGGACTGGACCGGCACGGCCGGAGACGTGATCGTCGAACGCAAGTCCGCCGACGGAACGTACCAGCAGATCGCCACGACCAGCGGCACAAGCTATGTCGACAACAACGTAGATCCGCAGACCGAGTACGTCTATCGCGTACGCTCCTCCGTCGTCGGGAGTCCCACCTCCAACGAGATGCAGGTCAGGACGTGGCTCTACGGTGACACCAACGGCGACGGAGTGGTCGACCCCACCGACCGCAGCGTGTTGTCCAGCCACTATGGACAAACCGGCACGTGGGCCGAGGGCGATTTTGACGGGAGCGGCTCGGTCAACCTCCTGGACTTCTCCTGGATGTCACTGAACTACGGCAACAGCGCCAGCTACGCTGGGGTGGACGTCACCCCCGCTGCCGCCGAAGAACCGACTCTCGCCGTGAGTGACGATTCGACGCAATCCGAAACCGATCCGACCGAATACGCCCCGGAAACCGTTGCCGATGCGGCAACGGAAGACACCACGTTCGACGAGGAAACAGAGGTCGAACAAACACTCGTGGCGGAGGCAGCCGGTCGGGATCTGGCTCATGCAACCGGGGCCGAGCGCGTCGAAATGGTACAGGCCGAGGCCAACTTCCGCTCGCCGCTGGCTCAGACGCAGAACGTGGAAGAGACGCTCCGCAGTGTCGCCCACGTCGTCGAAAGCAGCGAAGCTGCCGAGACGGACTCGGTTTTCGACACCGATCTGACGCCGATCGCCCTGATCAGCGTCTGAGAAGCCCACGGAATTCAAGAAGACCTTCGCCGCCAGCGCGGGAGGGAAGGTCTCAAAGGCGGGTGCCGTTGACGGCACCCGCCTTTTTCCGATTCTCACCTATCTATCACCAACCTGCGGGAGACGCACCCACGAGAGTTGCATGGATGGGCGTGTCACCAGACAGGGGCAAAGAAGAACGAGCAGAAACTATCGGCGACAGGAGCACCAGTGCGCTTTCATCACCGATCCACTGGCGGAGGATTGGAGCTTCCCATAAAAAAAGCTCGGGCACCCCTGAATTGTGCCCGAGCTAGCCTGTGATCTGTTCGGTTCCAATCATTCTCAAGGTTTCGCTCAAAAAGATAGGGTTAGCAGGTCACAGGCCCTGGTTAATCTATTTGAATTGTATCATTCCTCAACGACAACACCAAAGGCCTTCTCCATCGCCGCCCATAGCCCAAATCCGCCCAAGCCTCGACAGTACAAACGGTTGCATGAAAAAGCGAGAAACACCCCCTTTCGGGCCCGCCCAACCTGTTGCCCGCCAAAGGATTATGATGGCGTTTTTTCCGGTTTTTTTTGTGAAAAAGCATTCGGGCGCCCCGAAAGAACAGGTGTCTGGGTAGGAACCCCCCGCCCAGAGAATCAGGCGATCCCCCCTTGTCCGGTGCTCCTGCCGCAGACAACAATACGGATGATAGAACCAGAGCGTGGCGCTTGGTCCGGTCGGCGTCAGCGAAGTTCACAGAATGGGCCGATCCCGGACACGAGCGATTTCCATAACGAGGCGAATCGCCCCGTGCGGTTCGCCTCGATTCTATGCGCCCGTCCGGGCCGAACAGATTCTCCCAGCCGCGGCGGTTTCAGTGGCCCAGTCGATTCCCTGACGCGCATCATTCACAGAACGAATTATTTATACGGGTTCCAAACTGGCACAAACCCCTGTGCCCGCGTCGGTTTCGTGTGAGAACAGCCCTACCATTCCCCTAGAATGTCCACATTCGCTCCAATTTCAGAAGACGGTGACGTTCGCCTCGCCGGCAGCGGATCTGCCCCTGCACTCCGGGGACGAACGGTTCGGGCAGCCTGATCGGCCACCCCGCACGGAAGAAGAATCAGAGGCTTGATGATGACCCAAAGCATTATGACTACGTATCGGTCGCTTGTAGACAAGGCCGAGAACGTACTCCAGGAAGAGCAGGTTTTCGACAAGATCCAGATCCAGATCGGATCGGCGACCTGCGAAGACGCCGCCGGGGCCAACGAGGTCGCCGAGGAATTCCAGAAGCACATCGAAGCTTCCGGACGCGACGACATCAGCATGCTCCGAACCGGATGCACCGGCCGATGCTCCAACGAGCCTATCGTTGGCGTGCTTGTGCCCGGAGAGATGGCTGTCAAGTACGAGCACATGGACCGCGAGCGCGTACACCGCATTTTTACCGAGCACGTCCAGGGCGGAAATGCCGTCGAAGACTACATGCTGGACGTCTCGAAAGAGATGTTCGCCGAGTACGAATTCGTATTCTGCAGCAGCCAGCAATGCGCCCGGGCCCATCCGACCGATCTGAAAGACCGCTTCATCAAGAAGCTGGAAGAATCGGACGCCGACGGGCGAAAGGTTCACGTCGGCGACGCCAACTGTTTCGGCCTCTGCAGCGTCGAACACATCGGCGAGGCAACGCATGCCCTGGTCCGGCCGGACAACGTGCTGTACCGGATCGAAAGCGAAGACGATCTCGACGAGATCATTGAGAAACACGTCAAGAACGGACAGGTCGTCGAGCGCATCCGCGTGAAGGACAAGCCGCTCGGACAGCGGTTCTTCAACCGGTACGGTGACGTGGCATTCTTCAGCCGACAGACGCGAATCGCCCTGCGCAACAGCGGGATCATCGATCCCAATCGGATCGAGTATTCCCTTCACCACAACGGGTTCGAAGCGCTGGCGAAGATGCTGGCGGTCAACAAGACACAGTGGGTTATCGACGAGATTACCGAATCCAAGCTCCGAGGCCGGGGCGGTGGCGGCTTTCCCACCGGGATCAAGTGGGCCAACGCGGCCAAGCAGGAATCGGACGTCAAGTACGTCATCTGCAACGCCGACGAGGGCGACCCGGGCGCGTTCATGGACCGGTCCATGCTGGAAGGCGACCCGTTCAGCGTAATCGAGGGCATGGCCATCGCGGCCTTTGCCGTCGGGGCCCAGCGCGGGTTCCTTTACATCCGGGCCGAGTATCCCATGGCCATCCGCCGCGTGCAGGACGCCATTGACCAGGCGCGGGAATGGGGCCTGCTGGGCAAGAACATCCTCGGCAGCAAATTCAGCTTCGATCTGGAAATCCGGCTCGGCGCCGGGGCCTTTGTCTGCGGAGAGGAAACCGCCCTGATCCACTCCATCGAGGGCCGACGCGGTCAGCCGCGAATCCGCCCGCCCTACCCGGCTGAGCGCGGGCTCTGGGGCAAGCCGACCGTCATCAACAACGTCGAAACCTTTGCCAACGTGCCGGTGGTGCTGTTGTACGGTGCCCATTGGTTCTCCCTGATGGGCACGGAGAAATCCGGCGGGACCAAAGTTTTCGCACTGGCCGGGAAGGTCAAGCACACCGGCCTGGTGGAAGTGCCGATGGGCACGACCTTGCGGGAGATCGTCTACGAGATCGGCGGAGGCGTGCCGGAAGGCAAACAACTCAAAGCGATCCAGACCGGCGGACCTGCCGGTGGATGCATCCCGGCAGAGCATATGGACACACCGGTCGACTTCGACACGCTGCGCGACCTGGGCTCGATCATGGGTTCCGGCGGGATGATCATCATGGACGAAGACGACTGCATGGTCGATATCGCCAAATTCTTCCTGCAGTTCAGCCAGTCCGAATCGTGCGGCAAGTGTACGCCCTGCCGCGAAGGCACCACCCGCATGCTGGAAATCCTCACCCGCATCACCGACGGCAACGGCCAGCCCGGCGACATCGAGAAACTCGAGCGGCTGGCCAAGCTCTGCCAGCGTGCCTCGCTGTGCGGGCTCGGGCGGGCCGCCCCCAACCCCGTTCTCAGCACGATCCGCGAGTTCAAGGACGAGTACATCGCCCACGTGGAAAAGAAGAGCTGCCCGGCGCGGAAGTGCACTTCGCTGATCCTGTACGAAGTGGACGCCGAGAAATGCGTCGGTTGCACCGCCTGCGCACGCAACTGCCCCGTCAACTGCATCGCCGGGGCACCGAAACAGGTGCATGAAATCGACCAGATGCGGTGCATCAAGTGCGGCCGGTGCTATGAAGTCTGCCGGTTCGACGCCATCCGAAGAAGCTGACCGACCGCCCCGACGTAAGGACGTAAGGTGGAATCATGAGCGAAACGAAAATGATCAATCTGACTATCGACGACCAGCCGCTGCAGGTGCCCGAGGGCACGACCGTCATGGAAGCGGCGGAGACGCTGGGGATCTACATCCCGCGGCTTTGCTATCATCCCGATTTGAGCCTGGCCGGCTCCTGTCGCGTCTGCATCGTGGACGTCAAGGGCATGAACTTTTACATGGCCAGTTGCTCGGTCCAGGTCTGGGAAGGTATGGAAGTGCAGACCAACAGCCCCGAGATCCGCCAGGCACGGCGGGACATTGTGGAGCTGCTGGTGGACAACCACCCCATGGACTGCCAGACCTGCGAGCGCGACGGCCGGTGCGAACTGCAGAACCTAGCCTACTCGATGGGCGTCCGCGAACGCCTTTTCGAAGGCGAGCGGAAGCACTTCGATCTGGAGCAATCCAGCCGTTCGGTGATCCGGAACTCCGACAAATGCGTGCTGTGCGGCCGATGCGTGCGGGTTTGCGCGGAGGTCCAGGGCGTGTTCAACCTGTCCCAGCAGGGTCGCGGGTTCACGACCGTGGTCACTCCCGCCCACCAAAGCAAGATGGACGAGTCCGTCTGCATCCAGTGCGGACAGTGCATCAACGTCTGCCCGACCGCGGCATTCCTCGAACAGCCGCATACCGAAGACGTCTGGGCCGCCCTGGCCGATCCGGACATGCACGTGGTCGCGCAGGTCGCCCCGAGTATCCGTGCAGCGATCGGGGAGGACTTCGGCATGACCCCCGGCACCCCGGCAGCCGGACGCACCGTCACCGCGCTGCGACGCCTGGGGTTTGACGCGGTGTTCGATACCGATTTCGGAGCCGACCTGACGATTGTGGAAGAGTCGCACGAGTTTCTCGATCGCCTCAAGAATGACGGGCCGCTGCCGATGCTGACCAGTTGCTCGCCCGGGTGGATCAACTTCATGGAGAAGTTCTACCCGGACATGATCCCCAACGCCTCGAGCTGCCGGTCGCCGATGACGATGACCTCCGCCCTGGCCAAGACGTACTACGCCGAGAAGACGGGCATCGACCCGAGCAAGATTTACATGGTCGCAATCATGCCCTGCGTGGCCAAGAAATACGAGATGCATCGCCCGGAACATCGCGAGGAAGACGGCAGCCCGTATACCGATGCGGTGCTGACCACTCGCGAGACGGCCTGGATGATCAAGAGCTACGGGATCGACTTCGCCGAACTGCCCAACGGCGAATTCGACAAGCCGATGGGCATCGCCACCGGGGCCGGGGACATCTTCGGCACCACCGGCGGGGTCATGGAAGCCGCCCTCCGCACCGCCTACGAGAAGGTCACCGGCCAGCCGTGTGAGAATCTCGAGTTCACCGAGGTCCGGGCCGTGGAAGGCCTGCGGGAGTCGACCGTGCAGATGGGCGACGTGACGCTCAACGTTGCCGTCGCCAACGGACTGACCAACGCCAAGACCGTTCTGGACCGGGCCGCGTCCGGCGAGAAGGAATACCACCTGATCGAGATCATGGCCTGCCCCGGCGGATGCATCGGTGGTGGCGGCCAGCCGTACCCGCCCAGAGGAATGAAGGTACTGGACCCGGAACTGCTGGCGATGCGGGCCAAGGCGCTGTACACGATCGACCAGAACAAGAAGTTCCGCCGCTCGCACGAAAACCCCGCCATCGACGAAATCTACGAAGACTTCCTCGGTGAAGTCGGCAGCGAGAAAGCCCACAAACTCCTCCACACGCGCTACGAAGCCAAGCAGCCCAGAGGCATCAAATGACGAGCAAGAAGACAGACAACTGGCAGGAAGTCAAAGACGAATCGCAGTCCGTCCTGCCCGACGATATCGCGGAATACATCCAGACCTGCCGCGGCAAGGGAGACGAGGCCGAGAGCTACCTCATCAGCGTGCTGCACAAGGTGCAGGCGAAGTTCGGGTACCTCAGCGAGGAGCATCTCGACGCGGTCGCCCAGCTGATGCAGATCCCCGCGGCGAAGGTCTCCGGTGTGGCGACGTTCTACCACTTCTTCCGCCTGACGCCGAAGGGCAAGTACATGATCAGTATCTGCCTGGGAACGGCGTGCTATGTCAAAGGCGCCGAGGCGGTGGCAAGGCAGTTCAAGGCAGAGCTTGGGGTGGAGTACGGAGAGACCACCGGCGACGGGATGTTCACCCTCGAAGCGACCCGCTGCCTCGGCACATGCGGAATCGCCCCGGTGATCATGATCAACGAGAAAATTCACGGCCAACTGACGCCCGACGACGTGCCCAAACTCATCCGCGAATACCGCGACAAGGCAAAGAAAGCGGGTGCTTCGCCCAGCTGACCGATTCAGAATTCTCTCGCGCGATGAGTCTCCTGCCTCCGGCAGGCAAGCCCGACCTACCACGCTGCAAACGGCGTTTACGATGTACGGAAAGCTTTAACTACTCCCCAACCGCCGGTTCAGTTGGCGGTAATCCGTCTTGCCGGTGCCCAGCGTGGGGATTTCATCGACCTGTTGCACGCGGCGGATGTTGTGCAGGGCGCTCAGGCCCGCATCGCGAATGGTCTGATTCGCTTCGTCGCGATCGATCTGGCCGGACGTGAACA
>JBKHHU010000170.1:0-7539 GCA_046539045.1 Phycisphaerae bacterium | reverse complement strand
CCCGCTCGAAAGCAACCTGAGCCAGACAGGAAAAGCCCCGCCGCCTCTACAACGGGCGTCTGGTTTCCGGTCTTCGCTCCGCATCCGTTTTCGCTTGCCGCAGCCGGCCGGGCGGATTACTCTCGGGTAATGCATTCCGGGGAATTCATTGGAGAGAGGACCCATGATCCGTTCGATACTGCCGGCTCTGCTTTTGTTCGCCGCCACCGCCGCCGCCCAGACTACCCGTCCGGCCACACGTCCTGGCGGTGACTCGAACAGGCAGGCAACCACCCAGCCGGCGGGCAAGCGTGTGGGAGGTTTCTACTCCGGCAGGCTTGGCTCGCGGTGGATTCGGGCCTCTCTGTGGGTGGACAAACCGCTGGTGCAGGGCTGGTACTTTTACGAGGACTTCAACAGCCTGATCCGCCTGGCGGGACTGGTCGATTCGGAGGGCGCGGTCTCGCTGAAGGAGTGGGTCTCCAAGGGCGAAATCACCGGCAGGTGGTCCGGCGTGCTGGATCATTCCGACGAATTCAAGGGGGAGTGGAGCGCACCGGACGGCGGGAGGAAGGCCGGCATTCGCCTGCTGAAGGTGGGCGATTATCTGCGGTACGTGGAGAGCGGGAAGGTTCTGCACTCGGAAGTCACCGTGCCGGACCTGGCCAGCATCGACACCGATGACAAGGCCTACGCGGGTGTCCAGGCCAAGCCCCTGCAACGGGCCATAGCGCGGGCACTGGCCGACCGCAAAAAGGATCTGCTGAAAACGTATCCCGATGCCAGGAAACTGCGGTTCGAGGCGGCCTGCGTGGTTACGTTGCTGCACAAGGAAGCCGCCGGCTTCCTGCTGATCATTTCCGAGCAGGTCGACGATGCGGATGCGTCGATGTTGATGGAGCCGCTCAACCTGCACGTGGATGCCAAGGGCGTGGCTCATCGGCTCAAGATCGGCGATCTGTTCCGGCCGAAGAAGGTGCCGGTGCTTCGCTTCGCGGTGCTGATCCGGAACCAGCTCAAGCGGCGGGGAGCGACCGACATCCCATCCATTCGCGAGCGGTCGGACCTGCAGAGCTTCTGTATGACGCGAACCGGGCTGATGTTCATCTATCCGCCCGGGGCGGTAGGCAAAGTCGCGGAAGGCCCATACACGGCCGGGATCGAGTGGGAGCAGGTTAACGAGTTCTTCGATAAGACAAAACCCGGACACAAGCTTTTCGTCGACGCCATGAAGAATTCAGGTCGTTCCTTGCCCCGGATCGATTCTCTCGAAGATTGATTCTCGTCGCCCGGCTGGTATCGTAGGGGGAAGGTTTCACGAACCATTTTCGAGAAGGACCCCTTGCAGATGTCGAAAGAGCAATTGAACTTTCTGCTGATTACCTCCGACCAGCAGCATTACACCACGCTCGGTAAGGTCAATCCGAAGATCCAGACGCCTGCCCTCGACCGCCTGTGCGACGAGGGCGTTCGCTTCGACCGGGCCTACTGCCCCAACCCCACCTGCACGCCGACCCGCGCGACGCTGATTACCGGGATGTACCCGTCCCAGCACGGCGCGTGGAGCCTCGGTACGAAGCTGATGGAAGATGTGACCACCCTCGGCGACCTGTTCCAGGAGGCCGGATACGCCACCAGCCTCGTCGGAAAGGTGCACCTCCAGCCGCTTGCGAGCACGCCGGAGTACCCGTCGCTGGAATGCCAGCCCACGCTGCGGGATCTGGACTTCTGGAAGAACTTCCACGGACCGTGGTACGGGTTCGATCATGTCGAGACAGCCCGCATGCATGGGGATGAGTCCCACGCCGGACAGCATTACGCCATCTGGATGGAAGAGAACGGTCTGGATAACTGGAAAGATTACTTCCAGCCCTGGCCGCCGAAGGCGAAAGCCGACCGCGACCTGTACTTCACCGCGCCCAACCGCACGTGGGACCTGCCCGAGGAGATGCATTACTCGGTCTGGACCGCCGAGCGGACCATCGCCCAGATCGAGCGGGCCGTCGCTGCCGACCGGCCCTTCATGACCTGGGCCAGCTTCCACGATCCGCACCCGCCGTACATCGTGCCCGAACCGTGGGCCGGCATGTACGATCCGGACGACATGGAAATTGGCTCGCTCACCGAAGGCGAGCACGAGAAAAACCCCGAGCATTTCCGCATGACCCAGGAAAAGAGCCCGGATTTCCAGTCCCATTGGCCGGACGACGGCGCCATCCACGGCGGCCATTCCCACCTGCGGGACGAAGCCGAGCTCCGCAAGGACCAGGCCGTCTACTACGGAATGACCAGCCTGATGGATCGCGAGATCGGGCGGATTCTCGACTCGCTGGACCGGCTGGGCGTGGCGCACAATACCGTGGTGGTCTTCACGACCGATCACGGGCACTTCCTCGGGCAGCACGGGCTGATCGCCAAGGCGATCCACCATTACGAGGACCTGCTGCGGATCCCGTTCATCATCCGCTGGCCCGGCCAGGCTCCGCGCGGGATGGTCTCCAGCGACATTCAGAACCTCGTGGACATCGCCCCGACGTTCCTCGCCGCCGCGGGCCTGGACGTGCCGGTGTGGATGACCGGTCTGGACCAGACGGAAAGCTGGCGCGGCGGGCAGGCGGTTCGCGACTGGAGCATCACGGAGAACCACCACGGCAATCGCGGCTGTCATATGCACAGCTTCGTGACCCAGCGGTACAAGATCACCGTGTATCGCAGCACGGACGACGGAGAGCTGTTCGACCTGCAGGAGGACCCCGGCGAGGTCAACAACCTTTGGCACGAGCCGGACGCCCAGGAAATCAAGAAGGACCTGCTGCTGAAGTTCATGCAGGCCCGGATGGAGTCGGAACAGACGCTGATGCCCCGCATCGCGGGTGCATAACATTCAGTAGCCCACGCGGCTGCGACAGAACGCCCGCCCGGAGCGACCGGACGGGCGGACGAATCGAAACGAGATAGGGACCTCTCCAGGGAGAGAACATGGCTGAGAACGATCAGGATAAACCGAAGATCCACATTGACGACGATTGGAAGAAGCAGGCCCAGCAGGAGAAGGAAAAGCTGGCGGGCGAGTCCAAGCAAGGCGCAGGACAGGCCGCGGGCGAGCCCGGCGGGGAAGGCGATCAGCGGGAGATCCCGCCGGCAAGCTTCACCACGCTCATCAGCTCCATCATGACCCAGGCGTTGATGTCGATGGGCGGCTTTGAGGACCCGCAGACCAAGAAACGCTACGTCGATCTCGGCGTGGCGAAGTTCCACATCGACACGCTGGACGTGCTGGCCAAGAAGACCGAGGGCAACTTGGACGAGGAAGAGAAGAAGCTCCTCGATCACGCCCAGTACGAACTGCGGATGAATTTCGTGCAGCTCTCGCAGCGCATTCAGGAAATGCATGCCGGTGACGGTCAGCCGGGTCAGCCCGGTGGCGAAACGCCGCAGGCCTGAACAGCTACTGTTCGTCGACTTCGGGCGGGGAGGCAACGGCTTGCCCGCCCGCGGGTCGGCAGGGGTAAGACATGTCCAACCTTCCCGGATTGTTCGGTTATCGGCCGGAAGAAGAACACAGCGGCATCGGCACGGCGCGCAAGCGGCGATTCTATGCTGCCATCGTGACCATCCTCGCCGGGTGCGCGTTTGGTGTGGTCTGGCCCAGCGCGATCAAGGCCATCCGATTCAGGTTTCAACCGGGGATCTGGGACTACGTGGCGACGCTGCTGTGCCCGGTGATCATCTTCATCGGGTTCCTGCTGATCCCGTCGGCCTTCACCGGCAAGTTCCGCAAGCACGGGGCGCTGATCTCCAGCCTTGGACTGGGCACGTTCTGTATGGTGGCCGGCATCCTGATTGCCCTGATGTTCCACTTTTTCTACGTTCTGCGGACCGGGCAGTGGTGAATTCGTGAGTTCGTAGATTCGTGAATTCGGAAATTCATTGACGCGTTCCGGCAGGGCGGCCGAGACTGAAACATTGATTGTTCCGGTTGGCGGGTCTCCGGACCCGCCAACGGGGTGACGTGTCAGGAACGGATGTCGCGCAACGTGGTGGGTCGGGAGACCCACCACGCGGAAAGAGATGCCGCCAACGGAGTGAGACTGAGACATCCGATGAAAACCACATGGTTCTGGGTCATTCTTGTTGTGGCACTGGCTGGTCGGGTCGCAGTGGTCCCGTGGGGCCATAGCTACAGGGCTATGACGCCCGATTCCCGGGACTATCTCAGGCTCGCAAACACGCTGCTGGACGACGGTTCGTTCGGGTCCGACCCCGAAGTATTCCGGACGCCGGGCTATCCCGTGCTCATCGCCGGAGCTCTGCTCACAGGCGGGGATTCCGCAACCTATCTGGTGCTGGTCTTCCAGTGCCTGTTGGGCGGCGGGACCTGCGTGCTGGTCCATATCCTGGCAGAACGTTTGGCCGGGGCCAGGGTGGCTCTGCTGGCGATGGCCTCTCAGGCGGTCACGCCGGTGGCGGTGGCCGGCTCGGCGCGCCTTCTCTCGGAAACGACCTACACCTTTCTGCTGACGGGGGGACTGGTGCTGTTGCTGATGCACCTTCGCAACCGGCGATGGATCGCTCTGGTCCTGGCGGGCGTGGCGCTGGTTCTTTCCGCGTACATCCGGCCGGTGGGTCTGGTGATGGGGGTGCTGCTGGTGCTATTCCTGCTGTGTTTGCGACGATGGAAATCCGTCGGAACGATGCTCGCGATCGTTGTGCTCGGAGTGACGCCGTGGATCGCGCGAAACGCCGTGGTCGCCGACTACTGCGCCTTTTCGAGTTTCGCCACGGAAAGCATGTTCGCGTACTCCGCACCCCAGATGCTCGCGGCTGAGATGGAACCGACGCGGTCCCGGCCCGGACCAGACGCGGAGAGCAAACCCGTAACGGATCTGCAGATCGCCGAGCATGAGATGATCCAACGGTCGATCGACCGCAACCGGTCGCGCTCGGACGAGGAGCAGAGCCGGGGATACCTTATTCGCGCAAAACGGGACGTGGTGCTGGATGTCATTCGCGAGCACCCGCTGACTTTTGCCCGGCTGCATCTGAAGGGCGACCTGAACTTCTGGCTGCCGGGGGCGACGGAGCTGCTGGAGGTGACCGGGCAGACCCGGGGGCAGAAGGGCACGCTGACGGTGATCCGGCAGGAGGGGTTCGTGGCGGGCGTGCGGCATTATTTCGGTGGAAACACGTCCGCGCTGGTGCTGGGGATCGCATTGTCGCTGATCTGGCTGGTGAAGATGCTGGGCATCCTGTCGGCGGGGGTGCTGAAGTTCCGTTTCCGCCTGCCGCCTGTCGGCTGGCTGATGTTGGCGATGGTGCTTGTTTCGTTCCTGATCGGCGGGGTCGCGACAACGCCTCGCTTCCGCGTGCCGATGGAGCCGATTCTGTCCATCGCCGCCGCCGTCGGTTGGCTGGCGCCGGTAGGGCGGTTCCGCAGGCCGCGAGAAGCAACCGCCGAACAACAGTAAATCGCCCGCATCCCCTTGACCTGCCTGTCGCGATTCGGCACAGTGGGGCTCGTTACGCGAGGCTCTGGGGGCCAGAGCGAGTGACAAAACTCTTTCCCGGTTCAGCCGGCTGCATCGCCAATGCTACGGCATTGCCTGCATCGCCGTCCTTGTCAGGAACGCTTTCGCCGACGCTGAACCACGAAATTACTTCTGTCACTCACTCCAGTTCCAGCGGTGTTCGAACCATGACCGAAATCGACAATCAATCCAACCCCGCCGAAACCGGCCTGGACCTGACGCCGGCCCTGCGCAAGCATTTCGGGTTCGACACCTTCCGGCCGAACCAGGAGTTGATCATCCGGGCAATTTTCGATCGGCGGGATGTGTTTGCCGTCATGCCCACCGGTGGCGGCAAGAGCCTGTGCTATCAGCTGCCCGCTGTGGTGATGGACGGAACGTGCGTGGTCGTCAGCCCGCTGATCTCGCTGATGAAGGACCAGGTCGACGCAGCCAACGCAAACGGGATCGCCGCGGAGTTCATCAACTCCTCCCAGACCGCCCACGACCGGAGGGAAGTCTACCGCAAGATGATGAGCGGGACTCTGGACCTGCTGTACGTCGCCCCCGAGCGGTTCGCGATGGACAACTTCCTCCGCTCGCTCAAGCAGATCAAGCTGTGCCTGTTCGCCATCGACGAAGCCCACTGCATCAGCGAATGGGGCCACGACTTCCGGCCGGATTACCTGCAACTGGAAACCGTCCCACAGCAGTTCCCGGACGTGCCGGTCGCCGCGTTCACCGCCACGGCCACCCCGGAGGTCCAGCGGGACACTATCGGCAAACTCGCCCTTCGCGACCCGCTGGCGATCCGGGCTTCGTTCGACCGGCCGAATCTGTTCTACCAGGTTTCGCCGAAGGAGGACGTGCACCGGCAGATTCTCGCGTTCATCAACGAAAGGCCGGACGAGCCGGGGATCATCTACCGCACCACGCGGAAGGACGTGGAGGCGACTGCGGCGTTCCTGCAGGGGTTCGACATCGACGCGAGGCCCTACCATGCGGGGCTCGACGATGAGACGCGCCACGCGAACCAGGACGCATTCAATCGCGATCAGACGCGGGTGATCGTCGCGACGATCGCGTTCGGGATGGGCATCGACAAGTCCAACGTGCGGTTCATCGTCCACGCGGACCTGCCGAAGAACATGGAGAGTTACTACCAGGAGACCGGCAGGGCCGGGCGCGACGGCGATCCGGCACATTGTCTGCTGCTGTTTTCGCGCGGGGACATGTTCCGCATCCGCTACTTCATCGACCAGATGGAGGATGCGACCGAGCAGCAGGTCGCCACCCGCAAGATGGAAGACATGGCCGACTACGGTGGGGTGTACGTCTGCCGGCGGAAGCAGATTCTCGCGTATTTCGGGGAGGACTACCGCAGCGAGGAGGACAACTGCGGGGCGTGCGACGTCTGCACCGGCGAGGTGGAGAAGATCGACGCGACGGTCGATGCCCAGATGGTCATGTCGGCGATCATGCGAACCGAGCAGCGGTTCGGCGCGCAGCAGGTGGTGGACATCGTCACGGGGGCGGACACCGAGCGGATTCGCAAGTTCAATCACCAGGAGATCAAGACCTACGGCGTTGGGAAAGACAAGCCCAAGAAGCACTGGCGGCGGATCGTCGACGACCTGCTCGCTCAAGGCTGCGTGATGCGCTCCGACGGGCAGTATCCGACGCTCGCGCTGACGGCGAAGGGACGCGATGTACTGTTCAGCCGCCGGGAGTTTTTCGTGCTGAAGCAGAAGAAGACCAAATCGCGTCCGCGTCAACTCGCCTCGGGCGTCTCGCAGCAGGAGTTCGACAAGGGGCTCTTCCAGCGCCTGCGCCAGACGCGGATGGAGATCGCCGACCAGCAGGGCGTCCCGCCGTACGTGGTCTTCTCAGATAAAACGCTCCGCCAGATGGCCCGGGACTTCCCGACCACCGAAGGGGAGTTGCTGCTGGTCTCCGGCGTCGGCGGGGTCAAGCTGCGACGCTACGGGGAACAGTTCCTCTCGGTCATCCGCGGCTACAAACCGGGGCAGTAGGGATCGCTGGCGGCGGCCGC
>JBKHHU010000169.1:0-7561 GCA_046539045.1 Phycisphaerae bacterium | reverse complement strand
GTATCCTTGATCAGTGCGACCACCGAGTTCATCAAGGGCGGCAGGGCGATTCGGAATGCCTGCGGCCAGACGACCAGGCGGAACGTCTGCAGTTTGGTAAAGCCCAGAGCCCGTCCGGCGAGTTTCTGGCCGCGGTCGACGCTCATCAGGCCGGAGCGTACCACCTCGGCCATGTACGCCATGGCGTTGATCGAAAGCGTCAACACGGCTGCGGGGATCGGATCGAGGGTGATCCCGACGTACGGGAGTCCGAAGTAGACGAAGAACAGCTGGACGATCACCGGCGTGCCGCGGATGAAGTCCACTATGCAACGGACCAGGAAGTGGATGCTTCCCAGGAAGTCTGGTTTCAGCGGGTGGTTCAGCACGGCCCCGGCAGGCACGGCCAGAAGAAAACCGATCAGCAGCGAGGAGACGCCGATGAACAGCGTCAGCCCGAACGCTTTGAGCAGCATCCGGGCCACGGTGCCGGCGGTCATCTTCCCGCCTTCGTACTGGCCGGCGGCAGAGCCTTCCGGTTCCAGAACCGCCTGCTTTCCGGCAGGGCCCAGCCATTTGACAGCGATCTCTTCCAGGCGTCCGGACTGCTTGATCTCCGTCAGGGCTTCGTTGATCTCCTGAAGGAGCCGGTCGTCCTCTTTCCGCACCGGAATCGCCATCCGCTCCCGGTAAAGCAGAGGGCCGACGAGCGTGAACGGCTCACCGGCCTCCTCTATCTGCCTCGTGCCGACCAACAGGTCGCTGAGGAACCCGTCGATCCGGCCTTGCCTGAGATTTTCGAAGATCTCGACCGCGGACGTGTGCGGAACCACTTCCACGTCCGGATATTCCTGCCGGAGGAACTGCTCGAACGTCTCCCCGGACACCACGCCGACTTTCCTGCCCTTCATGTCCTCGATCGAGCCGAGTTCGTCTTTGTCCCGTTCGTGGATGAACAGCTGCGCGCCGGAGTAGTAATACGGCTGGGAGAAGTCGACCTGCTCCTGCCGCTTTTCGTTGATCGCCATCGAGCCGATGATCGCGTCGAACTTCTCGGCCCGGAGGCCGACAAGGATCCCGTCCCACTCGGTCGGGACAATTTGCAGCTCCCGGCCCGTGTGGCGGGCGACTTCGCGGGACACGTCGACATCGAACCCGGCCAGCTTGCCGTCCCTGTCGTAGAAGCTGAAGGGCGGGTATTTGCCGGTCAGGGCGACCCGCAACGTCTCTCGATCCTCTTGTTCCTGTGCCCGGGCGGTCCCTGCCGGGGCAACCAGCGCGATCAACGCAGCAAAGGCTACGAGAACCGCCCCCGCCCGCTGAAACGCACCAGCACAGGGGGCGGTACGGTTACTCATCGCTTTCGTCGTTCCTTCTTTCGAGTCGTTCGTTGCCTTCCGGCACCAGGGCGATCGCATCATCGTGATCGCTCAGCAGCTTGGTGATGCCGACGACTTCCTGTTCGTGGGCACTGTCGAGCTTCAACTGCAGCTGGCAGTCGCCGCACTTGCGGTCGCAGAACCAGGGCTCGTAGGAGTCCGGTTCCTTGTAGGTCGTGATCACGCCCTCGTAGTTCCGCAGCACGACCTTGTTGGTCGACCAGGAAATCAGGTAGTTCGGCATGACGGGGATCTTTCCACCGCCGCCGGGGGCGTCGATGACGTAGGTCGGTACGGCAAATCCGCTGGTGTGCCCGATGAGGCTCTCGATGATCTCGATGCCCTTGCCGACCGGTGTGCGGAAGTGCGCCAGACCTTCGGACAGGTCGCACTGGTAGATGTAGTACGGACGCACGCGGTTGGCTACGAGCTTGTGCACGAGGCTCTTCATGATTCGCGGACAGTCGTTCACGCCCGCAAGCAGCACCGACTGGTTGCCCAGCGGGACGCCCGCATTGGCCAGCTTGGCCAGGGCGGTCCGGGCCGACTCGGTCATCTCACGCGGATGGTTGAAGTGCGTGTTGATCCAGACCGGGTGGTGTTTCTTGAGCATGTTGACCAGGTCGTCGGTGATGCGGTACGGCAGGACCACCGGCGTCCGGGTGCCGATACGGATGACCTCGACATGATCGATCTTCCGCAGTTCGGTGAGGATCCAGTCCAGGTAATCGTCGTCCAGCAGGAACGGGTCTCCGCCGGACAGCAGTACGTCGCGCACCTGCGGGGTCTTGCGGATGTATTCCAGGCCCTTTTCCACGTCGCTTTTGCCCGGAACCGAGTCCACGTCGCCGACCTTGCGCTTGCGGGTGCAGTGGCGGCAGTACATGCTGCAGACGTTGGACACGTGGAACAGCACGCGGTCCGGGTAGCGGTGCGTGATGCCCGGGGCCGGCGAATCGGCGTCCTCGTGCAGCGGGTCGGACATCTCGCTCTTGCCGACAATCAGCTCGCCGGGGCACGGGAAGGCCTGCAGATAGACCGGGTCGTTGCGGAAATCTTCCCGGTCGATCAGCGACAGGTAATATGGCGTGATGCTCAGCGGGAACTTGTCCAGCGTCTGCACCAGTTTCTCGCGTTCTTCGCCCTCGAACTTGATGCCGAGGAGCTTCTCGAACGTCTCAATATCTTTGACCGAATGTCGAAGCTGCCAGCGCCAGTCCTTCCAGTTGGACTGAAACGTCTCCGGCGAAAGCTTCTTTGCAATTTTCTCCTGCGTAGCAGAGAGCAGCGTCATCGGTTTCCTTTCAGATTCATGTGCTGTTTACACTCCACCCCGTTCGGAGACAACAAGCCCGTCAGTTCGATACACCCAAAACAATTCACAGGCCAGAGTCAGCCGCAGGAATGAAGCAGGGCATCTGTTGAGCTTAGCGCCCTAACAGCAAAAATTGTGCACCAAGTCCGGATAAAATAACGGAAAAGCCCAGTGTTTTCAAGGTCTTTTTGAATACAACAGTCCCAGTAGCCCATATTTACGGCGTAAACCGAGTATTACGCAACGCATATGTGTGAAAGCCGACTTGGTTTCGGGGGGTCAAACCTATAGACGCACGCCCCGCAGACCGGGCACCACTGTACTCGGAATTATCATATCCCTCTGTTCGAGGCCGCCGACCACTTTCTGCAATCTTTTCCGGAGCGTATTGCGCAAGACGCGTCACTGGAAGACGTTAGAGGCCATGTACGGATGTCAAAGTTGCTGCCGCTACGTGCACCGTTGACCCCAAAGCAATCCGGGTCTATGATGGGATGAACATGAATCCGACGCAGTCCATCTCGTGTGACGTTCTCTCCGGCCGCCGGGTCGGGCTCGCAGGCGCGGGCTCTTCGTTCTGGCGGTGGTGGCGCTTCGCGCGCCAATAAACTCTCTGTAAACCCGACCCGTTCCATCTCCGTATCACTATCCAGCTATGGCATCTGCGCGCCGAGACGGGTATTCTCTCTGTCGCAGGATCCGCTAAGAGGAATCAGGAATCATGAGTCAAACGCCATCAGATAACACGTTCGCACAAGGGTACTTCGGCCAGTTCGGCGGGCAGTTCGTCCCCGAGACGTTGATGTCCGCTCTGCAGCAGCTCTCCGAGGAATACGAGTCGGCAATGGCCGATCCGCAGTTCGCAGAGGATTTCGACAACGCGCTGAAACAGATCGCCGGCAGGCCCAGCGAGCTGTATTTCTGCCGCCGCCTGACCGAAAAACTCGGCGGGGCAAAGATTTACCTCAAGCGCGAGGACATGAACCACACCGGGGCCCACAAGATCAACAACACGCTCGGCCAGGCGCTGCTGACCAAACGCATGGGCAAGAAGCGCGTGATCGCTGAAACCGGTGCGGGTCAGCACGGCGTGGCCACCGCCACTGCCGCTGCAGTCTTCGGGCTCGACTGCGAAGTCTACATGGGCACCGAAGACATCCGCCGGCAGCAGCTCAATGTGTTCCGCATGAAGCTGCTGGGCACGAAGGTGGTGCCGGTCTCCTCCGGCCAGTGTACGCTGAAAGACGCCCTCAACGAGGCCATGCGGGACTGGATGGCCAGCGTGGAGACCACGCATTACGTTCTCGGGACGGTCGCCGGTCCGCACCCGTTCCCGAAGATGGTCACCGAATTCCAGGCCTGCATCGGACGCGAAGCCCGCAGGCAGATGCTGGACGCCGAAGGCAGGCTGCCGGATGTGGTCGTCGCCTGCGTTGGCGGCGGGTCCAACGCCTCGGGCATCTTCAAGCCGATGATCGACGACGAGCAGGTCCGCATGATCGGTGTCGAAGCCGGCGGACGGAGCCTGAAGCTTGGCGACCACGCTGCCCCGCTCTGTTGCGGAAAGCCCGGTGTGCTGCACGGGTCGCTCAGTTATGTCATGCAGGATGAAGACGGCCAGACCGCCCCGGTCCACAGCGTCTCTGCCGGGCTGGACTATCCCGGCGTCGGCCCGGAGCACTCGTATTGGAAGGAGATCGGGCGGGTCGAATACACCTCCTGCAGCGACGACCAGGCCATGGAAGCCCTGATGGAACTGTCCCGCGTGGAAGGCATCATCCCCGCGCTCGAATCGTCCCATGCCGTCTGGCAGGCCCTCAAGCTCGCCCAGACGCTGGACAAGGACCGGGTCGTCCTGGTCAACCTGTCCGGCCGCGGGGACAAAGACTGCAACGAAATCGCCGAAATCCTGAAACGCAAAGGCGAGATGGACTGAGAGACTACTCGGTGGTGGGGCACACAGAGACGCAGAGAGACAGAGAAAGAAAGATTTGCCAAGGCCTTCCAGCACGACTGTGCCTTGGTAGAAACTGTCTGAGCCTCTACGTGAATCAATAACAAGAAAGCGATCTGGGGAAGGATCGGGCATGGAGAAAGGCAGAGAAGATGGTCGGGACGCGCGGTTCGCAGCCTACGAGGAGAAGCTGTACCCGGAACGAGAGTTGACAGAAAGGATCATCGGTTGTGCCATCGAGGTCCATCGGCAACTTGGGCCGGGATATCTGGAGCGGATCTACCAGAACGCACTGATAGAGGAGTTGGTGCAGCACGGGCTGCGAGTGGCGTCGGAGCGGGTAATCCCGGTTTTCTACCGGGGAAAGAAGGTGGGGGAACATCGTATTGATCTGCTGGTAGAGGACAGAGTTGTTCTGGAACTGAAATCGGTGGAGCATCTGGTAAGGACGCACATTGCACAGCTGCGCAGTACGCTGAAAGCGGCAGGGCTGAACATTGGCTTGCTGATGAACTTTAACCAGCCGACCCTGAAAGACGGCCTCCAGAGAGTTGTCAATTAGCATCTCTCTGAGGCTCTGGGTCTCTGTGTGAGAATCAACAACGAAAAAGAGGACTATGATGAGTGACCTTTCTGATAACCGCTTGGTAAAGGCGTTTGATGAGTTGCGGGCCGAGGGGCGGCAGACGCTTCTGCCTTTTGTCACCGCGGGGTACCCGGACGTCGATGTCACGCTGGCGCTGCTGCAGAAGTTCGAAGCCCAAGGCGCGCGCGTCTGCGAACTCGGCCTGCCGTTCAGCGACCCCATCGCCGATGGACCCACGATCCAGGCGTCCTACACCGCCGCCCTGGAGGATGGGCTGCGCATGGCCGACATCTTCCAGATGGTCAAGAAATACCGCAAGGACGGCGGCAGGATGGCCCTGCTGGCGATGGGGAGCTACTCCATCGTCTACCGCCATGGCGTCCAGACCTTCCTCGATGAGGCAGCCGAGGCAGGCTTCGACGGCCTGATCGTGCCCGACCTGTCCCTGGAAGAAGCCGAGTCCTTCGAATCTGCCGCTGCCGATCGGGGCCTGTGCAACGTGATGCTCATCGCCCCGACCAGCAGGCCGGAGCGACGGCTGCGAATCGCATCACACTCGCGCGGGTTCATCTACTTCATCTCGGTGGCCGGGGTCACCGGCGAGCGGAACGAACTGCCCCAGCAGACCATCGACGCGGTGAAGGAGTTGCGAAACCACACCGACACGCCCATCTGTGTGGGCTTTGGTATCTCCCGGCCGGATATGGTCAAGACCGTCTGCGAGGTAGCCGATGGTGCTATCGTCGGCTCGGCGATCGTGCACCGGATCACCGACGGGCTGGACGGGCCGGTGGATCGGATGGTCAACGACGTCGGCCGGTTTGTCGGCGAACTGCTGGCGCCCCTGCGCCGCAATTCCGAACCCAGCGAGCTATAACGAACGCCCGGGCTCAGCAGACGGCAGAGTTTTCGCTTCGCCGGGCCGCTGGGGAGCCGTTACTATCCCGGGTAGGGTAACAGATCGAACCAGTGAGGCGCATTGACCTCAAGCCGCACAACGCAATCGGGAAAGGGATCTGTATGACCGATGTAAAAGTCGTTTCCGCAGACAAGATCGGGTTGGAGTTCGTGCCGGAGCAGTATCTTCCCAGCCGCAAGGACGAGTACTACCTTCGGGACAAGGAGACGCGACAACCCGACGGGGGCTGGCGAAACCTCACTGCCGATGAGATCGAGGCGCTGGTCAAGAACGCCAACACCTGTGGCAACTGGGATCAGATCCTCGTCACCGACAGGTTCAGCCCGCAGTTGGTGAAGAATTGCGAGTTCTTCGGGCTCGTCCGCATCGGGGCACTGGAAGACGTGGTACTCGAACACCACGACATGCAGATGCCCGTGGGGATCACCAACAGCCGCGTCATCGCCTGCGACGTCGGCGACAACTGCGCGATCCACAACGTCCGCTACCTGGCGCATTACATCATCGGCAGCAATGTCATGCTGCTGAACATCGACGAGATGCACACCACCAACTACGCCAAATTCGGCAACGGGATCGTCAAGGAGGGCGAAGAGGAAGAGGTGCGCATCTGGATCGACGTGATGAACGAGATCGGCAGCCGCGGGGTTCTCCCGTTCGAGGGCATGAACACTGCCGATGCGTTCCTCTGGGCGAAATTCCGGGACAACAAGGCCCTCTCGGAGAAACTGACCGAACTGACCCAGAAGCAGTGCGACTCCCGCCGCGGGCACTACGGACAGGTCGGCGACGGAACCGTCATCAAGAACTGCCGGATCATCAAGGACGTCAAAGTCGGCAGCCGGGCGTACATCAAGGGCGCCAACAAGCTCAAGAACATGACGGTCCGCTCCTCTGCCGAAGAACCGTCGATGATCGGCGAAGGCGTGGAGATGGTCAACGGGATCATGGGACTCGGCTGCCGCGTCTTCTACGGATGCAAAGCCGTCCGGTTCGTGATGGGCAACAACGTCAACCTCAAGTACGGCGCCCGCCTGATTCACACCGTCATCGGCGACAATTCCACCGTCTCCTGCTGCGAGATGCTCAACAACCTGATCTTCCCCGCACACGAGCAGCACCACAACAACTCCTTCCTCACGGCCTCGCTGGTGATGGGCCAGAGCAACCTGGCGGCAGGGGCGACGGTCGGTTCAAACCACAACTCCCGCGCCAACGACGGCGAAATTCAGGCGGGGCGTGGTTTCTGGCCGGGCCTGTGCACGACACTCAAACACTACTGCCGCTTTGCCTCTTTCGTGCTGCTGGCCAAGGCGGATTACCCCGCCGAGATGGACATCCCCCTGCCGTTCGCGCTGATCAGCAACGACACCTGCAAGGACCGGCTGCTGGTCATGCCCGCGTTCTGGTGGATGCACAACATGTACGC
>JBKHHU010000030.1:0-23910 GCA_046539045.1 Phycisphaerae bacterium | reverse complement strand
CCAGGGGCCCAAGAGCCAAGGGAGAGGAACATTGTCCTTGGCGCGTGGCCCTGACGCCTGGCCGGGTCGGCAAGTCGCCGCCTACGCCTCCACGTTGGACTCGCGAATCTCCTTGCTGATCCGCACCGCGCACCAGTCCCGGCCGCACATGGCGCAGAAGTCCTTGTGCTCCTCGGTGTCGATGTCGCGGTTCCGGAGTTCGCGGGCCTTTTCCGGATCGAACGCTACCGAGAACTGCCGTTCCCAGTCGAACGCGGCCCGGGCGTCGGCCATGGCGTCGTCACGATCTCGCGCACCGGGCAGGCCTCGAGCGACATCGGCGGAATGTGCGGCGATCTTGTAAGCGATGCAGCCTTCCTTCACGTCCTCGGGCGTGGGCAGCGTCAGGTGCTCTGCCGGGGTGACGTAGCACAGGAAGCTCGCCCCGTGGTAGGCTGCCGCGGTGGCGCCGATGCAGGAGGTGATGTGGTCGTACCCGGGGAACATGTCCGTCACGATCGGCCCGAGGACATAGAACGGAGCGTCGTCGCAGAGCTCCTGCTGACGCTTCATGTTCATCTCGATCTCGTTGAACGGGACGTGTCCGGGACCTTCGACCATCGTCTGCACGCCGATTTCGCGAGCCCGGTGCACCAGTTCGCCCAGCACTTCCAGTTCGCCGAACTGCGCCTCGTCGGACGCATCGGCCAGGCAGCCCGGCCGCAGGCCGTCACCCAGCGAATAGCTGACGTCGTACTGCTTCATGATCGCGGATATCTCATCGAACATGTCATACAGCGGGTTCTCGCGGTTGTTGGCGATCATCCACTTGGCCAGCAGGCTCCCGCCGCGGGAGACGATGCCCAACTTCCGCCGGTTGGCCGGGGCAAGGTGCCTGCGGAGGATGCCCGCATGGATGGTGAAGAAGTCCACGCCCTGGGCGGCCTGCTTCTCGACGGCAGCGAGAATCTGCTCGCAGGTCAGTTCCTCGATCGGCGTGCCGACGATCATCGAGTACAGCGGAACGGTACCGATCGGGACGGTGGAATTGGCGATCAGATATTCGCGGGTCTCGTCCAGATCCCCACCGGTGGACAGGTCCATGACCGCGTCGGCACCGTACCTGACCGCCCACTGTAGCTTGACCAGTTCCTCGGTCTTGCAGGAGCTGACCGGAGAGGCACCGATGTTGGCGTTGATCTTCGTGCTGACCGCCCTTCCGATACCGCACGGGTCCAGGCGGGTCTCGCTCTGGCCTGCGCCGGCGAGGTGAAGTCGGTTGGCGGGGATGACCAGCCGCCCTGCGGCGATTTCGTCCCGAATGGTTTCAGCGGGGATGTTCTCGCGCTCGGCGACGCGCTTCATCTCAGGGGTAATCGTCCCGGCGCGGGCTTGCAGCAACTGCGTCATGGTTCCACATACCTTTCTGGTTCGACGGCGCATAAAACAGGCCGCCATGAATCGGAAGCGGCCGGGAAGAAACTCACGTTTACTCTTCGCGGTCCACTTCCCTACGCAACTTGCCCTGTGGGCTCGTTGATCAGGTTCAAAGGGTCGCTCTCAGTCCCGCATTTCGGGACGCCCCTAGTGAACGTTCGTCATTTTATCAATTGATGCATCGCCGGACAAGCCGATGCTGTCAGCGGTGGCGCCGCTGTGGGCTCATGTCGCGGAGACGGTCGCGCAGATCCGCGGCGTCTTCGTAGCGTTCTTCGTCCACCGCCTTCTGCAGATCGCGTCGCAGGCGTTCTGCGGGGTCTATCGGAAGATTGCGTTCCACGTCACGCGCCATCGCCCGCAACACGGCGATTTCTCCGGAGACATCGACCAGTTCTTCATGACCGAGGCTCCGGAATGAATCGACGATCTGGGCGATGCCTTCGTGAAGGGCCGCCAATGCCTCTCGCGGTTGGCCTGCATCAATGTCCAGACGGGCCTGGGCCCGCGTGTTCATCATCACGATGTACGGCCGGTACTGCTCCATTGCCTGCGGATCGACTTCCTCGCAGGCGTAGTCGTGGTAGAAATCCAGAAGGCGCAGATTCCGGCGGGTGTCGCGTTCGACCCCGTGGAAATCCTCCAGAACGAACTCCGCCAGGTAGCGATGGTAGTACATCAGCCCCTCGGCGCGGAGTTCTTCGCAGGTCATCGGGTCCAGTTCGAAGCCTTCGTCGCTACCGCCCTGTGCCACGCGGTATTCCTGGAGCATTTTCTCCTGGTAGGCCAGTTCGCTCTCGTGGTCGTGGGGGCGCTTTCCGTCCGGGCGACCTGTCGTCTCCATCTGCAGCAGCCCGACGTCCAGGCGCATCTGTATCTTTTCCCTGCCGTCGGATCCGATGATTTTGCGCACCGTCACGTGTCCCGGGTCATACGGCCAGTCGTTCAGAATGTCACTGATGTCCAAGCTCATAACAACGAAGTCTAGCACAGACAGCAGGTCATTCCAAAGGTCAGGGCCGATTCTCCTGCTGATTATTCCCAGCCGGAGGTAGGGAGTATACCTACTGATCATACGGTAGAAGCAGGACTCCCGCAGGCCGACCTCTTCGGGCCGCCATGCCGGGTTTTCGGAACCGTAACCAGAGCAAAGACGTTAAACTATTGTCATGAAGACCATCCAAATGCTTTCAGCAGTGCTGGTGCTGGCTGGGTTGTTCTGCAGTTCCTGTACTGCCCGCGGAGAAGCGCAGTCGGAGACCAGCGACGCTACCAAGGTCCATCCGGTACGGGAATTCGTCGACTCCCGCGTGCGGATGACCTGGATCCGCAATCGCGACGGCAGACATTCACTGGTGCTTTGGGACACCGACGACAATCAGGGCCTGCGGGAGCTGAAGCTGAAGGTCAACCCCTCCAGACCGATGATCACGCCGTCCGGAAAGCGTGTGGTCTTCATCGATTACGACAAATGGGCCAGCTACGTCATCGATTGGGACGGGACCGGACTGGAGAAACTCACCGACGGACGGGTGACTTACGTCCGCCGCGACGAGCAAGGCAGGGAGTGGATCTACTTCCAGACCAGGGACAACGAAATCCGCACCGCCCGACTCGACCGGCCCGACCAGAGCAGCCGCGTCTGGAAATTCGACTGGAAACCGCGGAAGGGCAAGAGCACCAACTTCCAGACCAGCGCCGACGGGAAGGTAGCCGGGGCGACGTTCCCCTGGCCTCACAACGGGCTGACGCTGCTGAACGGAGCGGGCGATTCTCAATTCGTCAAATACGGGACCGGCTGCTGGCCTCAGATCGCCCGCGACAATTCGTACCGATTCTTCCACTGCGTCGGCGGGAAGCACATGTACCTGGCGATGTATTCGCCGGAGCGGAGAAAAGGCTGGCACGTGCGGGTCAAACCCAATCCCGAAGGTGAGGGCTGCGAGTGCCCGCGCTGGAGCAACGACACGCGGTACTTCATCGCCACCGACCGCCCTGCGGCCCGGGCTGCGGTCTACATCGGGCGGTTCAGCGATGATTTCACCCGCGTGGAGAAGTGGCTGACGGTGGAAACCGACGGTTCCAACGCCTCTGCGGACATGTGGGTCGAGCGGGCGGCGAACCGGCCGGTAAAACCCGCCGACAAGCCTCTGGCGCTGCGCCCGCCGAGCGAGACGCGATCGCCGTACGAATGGCCGGGCACGCAGACCGAGATCCGCTACCTGTGGCAGAACACTTCTTCCGACAACCGGATGAACCCCGGTGACCGCGGAGCCTCTCTGTGCACCACGGCAGCGAAGGGTTCGTCTCGCCCGGATGAGTTCGGCGGGATGAATCTCACCGGCGGATACCTGCTGGCCGAGGGCGTCAGCGAAACGCTTCTGAAGGAGGTCGTCGGCGAAGGGGCGATCACCTTCGAAGCCACCATCACCCCGACCAGCTGGAAGCAGTCCGGGGTGTTGATGGAGTTCGGGCCGGAAACGGGCTCGGCGAATTTCACCGTGCGTCAATATCGGGACAAGCTCATCGTGCAGGTGCGGGCGGGCAGTTCGGTTCGTCGCCTGGCCGTCGATCCGGGCGAGCTGCCCGACAACAAGGCGGTGCACCTGATGGTCTCTGCCGGGCAGAAGGCCGGGCTGGCGGTCTTCGTCAACGGCAAGCAGGTGCACCAGAGCAAGCGCCCGCTCGGGCAGTTCGACGGGTGGAAAGCCGGACGCCTGGTCATCGGCAGCGACACCGACGGCAAGAGCGACTGGTCGGGTAGCGTCGAGGGCGTGGCAGTGTACAGCCGGTTCATCCCACTGGACGAGGCCCGGGAGAAATACAGCCTCTACCGCGGGACCATCAAGAAACGCAAGCCGCTGCCTCGGACCGTCGTTCAGGCGACGCTGGCGGAGGTGACGAAAGTTCCGCGTCCGGAGGAGGCGAGCAACTACCCGCGGTGCCTGATCGTCAACCGGTACAAGGTGCAGAAGGTCGTCGACGGGAAGGTCAAGGGCGAGAGCATCTACGTTGCCCACTGGGGCCTGCTGGACCGCCGGCAGGTGGACGTGCCGCAGAAACTCGGCGAGACGGCCCGGCTGACGCTGATCGATTTCGCTTCCGTGCCCGGCCTGCAGATGGAACAGATCATCAACCACACCGAGGAGTTCGACCCCAGCCCGCTCTACCTGGCCGTGCCGGAGTAACATGTGCATCCGGGTGGTGCGTCAGGAGACACACCACCCGGATACTCGCGATCGCCCGGGCTCAAGTCGTCGTCGGGCGAAGGCTCTTGACCATCGTCGGGAAGATCAGAAGTTCGACAGTCCTTCATCGTCATCGAAGGGGATGGCCTCTTCGGCTTCGGCCTTCTCTGCCGACTTCATCTGCGTCTTGCGGGCCGCATGCGGTTTGGGGCTCGCGTGCCGCGGTGCGGCGGAGCGGTGCGAAACGCGATCCATTCTCACCTCGGCAGAGGCGTTTCCGCCGACCATCGCCTGCAGCTGTTCGACCATCCGGTTGAGTTCCTCTGCCTGGGCGTTGAGTTCCTCGCTGGCCGAGGCGGATTCCTCCGCGTTGGCTGCGTTGGACTGGGTGACCTGATCCATCTGCCCGACGGCGATGTTGATCTGGTCGATGCCCTGGGACTGCTCGCCACTGGCAGCGGCGATTTCCCGGACCAGGTCGTTGACCTTCTGGTTGCCCGCGTCGATCTCGGTCAGGATGGCCCCGACTTCGCGGGCGATTTCCACACCGCGACCGGCTTTCTCGACCGAGCCCTGGATCAGTTCGGAGGTATCCTTGGCAGCTTCGGCAGACCGCATCGCCAGTGCCCGCACTTCCTCGGCGACCACGGCGAAGCCCTTGCCCGCCTCACCGGCCCGGGCTGCTTCGACCGCAGCGTTCAGTGCCAGCAGGTTGGTCTGGAAGGCGATGTCGTCGATGGTCTTGATGATCTTGGCGGTCTCATCGGAGGAATGCTTGATCTCGTCGATGGCCGAGGACATCCGTCCCATGGCCTCGTTGCCCTTGCCTGCATTGGTCCGGGCGGTTTCGGCCAGCGTCTTGGCCTCGTCGGCGTTTCCGGCGTTCTGCTTGGTCATCGAGGCCATCTCTTCGATGCTGGAGGTGGTTTCCTCGATGCTGGCGGCCTGCTCGCTTGCGCCCTCAGCCAGGGACTGACTGGAACTGGACACCTGCGAACTGGCGGCAGCGACCTGGTTGCTCCCGTCTCGCAGGGAGGTGACGATGCGGATCAGGGCTTTGGTCAGCGAGCGGATGATGATCACCGCGAGGCTGACACCGACCACCAGGGCAGTGACGATCATGACCAGCGTGATCCAGTTGCCCGTCTGGGCGACGGTCTGCGTCTCTGCCGAGACAGTCTTGACCTCGGTATTGGCGTCCTCGGCGAGTCCATTCAGCGATGCCAGAACTTTATTAAGCACCGGACCGCGTTCGGCGTCGTTGATGTCCTTCTTCTTTTTCAGATCGAGGACCTCGTCCACCTGCTTTTTGTAGTCGTCGATCGTCGCCAGGATCGACTGCACCCGTGCCTTCAAAGCGGGCTCGTCGATATACCCGTCCATCTCCTGGGCGTGTTTCCCGAGTTGGGTCAGCTCCTGCTTGGCCGTCAAACCGTGCTGTTCGCTGAGGCGCAGGACGAGGAACGCGGTATTCACGCGGATCACCGCGAGGTTATTGGCCATCTGTTGAGCCGCGTCGGTTTTGGCGGCCAGGGCGTCCATCTCCTTCGCATCCACCTTACCGCCCTGGGCCATCTGCTTCTGCTGCTGAGAGAGCGGCTCGGAAAGCGCCTTGATGTTCTCCGAGAGCTTCCCGCCTGCCGCGGAAAGCGACCGCGTGTAGCTGTCACTCTCGCGGTAGAGGTCGAACAGCGCGTCCATGTAGACGCGGTAGTCCTTAATGGCCTGGATGTTCTCCTTTGCTTCGGCCTGCAGTTCCGGGAGGTCCTGTTCCTTCCCGAGAGTCTCCAGGGCCTGCAGATTCTCGACCACCTTGTCGAAGTTCTCGTTCGCCTTCTCGGCGAGTTTCTCATCCCGACTGCTGATGAACCCGCGGGCCTCGAAAACCGCCCGCCAGGTCATGCGGCCGCCATCGGAGGCATATTCCGACATGGGCGCCGTTTGTGTAGCAAGTTGGTCGGCCTGGTCGGCTATCTGGTTGCCGTTCCAATACGCCACGGCCCCTAGTGCGATGGTGATCAACAATACGGATGAAAATCCAAGTACCAGCTTCTTCCCAATTGTCCAGTTCTTCATCTCTCTCGTTTCCTGTGAATGTTGGCAAACCGCAACTGAAATGCCGTGCCGGTGCGGTTCGTTCGCCGGCCCGGGTGCTTCGGATGGGGACACGGCTGACTCAGAGGCAGGGCTCTCCCGGCCGGGAAACACAGAGCCCATTGCTGCTCATCGTGAAGCTGTCTACCCACCGAAGCTGGCTCGCGACACCGATCGTCGAGCAACAGCTCCTTCCGGGCTGCACTATCTGTACCCGTTCCATCGGGAGAAGAGAGTACCTGGTAAAGTGGAAAATCTAGGAAAATTGGCTAAAACTGCGAGTACAATCTCCCCATAACCGGCGGTGAGCGCAAAGAGTAATATGGCAAGGCAATTCCCATCTCTCCGTCAGCCATACACCTGCGGTCGAGACAGCTTCCGGGCTCATCGCTGAGCGCGCGGCTGGACCGGCAGGTCTGGAACGGAAACGGGAGCAAAGAATTTGCGCGGTTCTATGCTTCCAGCCGGTTCAGTTCCTGTTCGACGGCTTCGATGAGCGGGCCGATAGTCTGCTCGGAGAAATCGAAGCGGATCCCGGCAGCGTCGAAGAGTTCCGGGAGCGGGCGGGCGCCGCCGAGGGCCAGGGCGGCTTTGTAATCACGGAGGGCTGCGTCGGCGTCCTGTCGGGCGCGGGCCCAGATCTGCAGGGCCCCCAGTTGGGCGATCCCGTACTCGATGTAGTAGAACGGGACCTCGAAGATGTGCAGCTGAGCGTGCCAGCGGTAGCTCTTGGCCTCCTCCAGGCCGGACCAGTCCACCACCCCACCGCTGAAACGATCCAGCGTGTTGACCCATGCCTGCCGTCGCTGTTCGGGCGAATGATCCGGATTGGCGTAGATCCAGTGCTGGAAGGCATCGATCGTCGCCACCCACGGAAGGATCATGATGATCCCCTCCAGGTGCTCCCGGCGCGAGCGGACCAGGTCCTCGCCCTGGTAAAACTCGTCCAACAACCCGTCGGCCAGCAGCTCCATACTCATCGACGCCACTTCGCAGAATTCCATCGGCGCGTGACGGTACGACAGGAGCGGATCATGAGCGCAGGCCAACGCGTGGAACGCGTGGCCGCTTTCGTGGAGCAGCGTGCGGACGTTGCGGTCCACGCCCACGGCATTCATGAAAATGAACGGTTTTCGGGCTTCATTCAGCGTCGACTGATACCCCCCGGGGGCCTTGCCTTTGCGACTGTCCAGATCCAGCAGGCCCAGATCGCGCATCTGGTCGAACTGCCCGGCCAGTTCGTCGTCCAGGCGATGGAAGATGCGGCTGACCCCATGCACCAGTTCGTCCACGTGATCGAACGGGCGCAACGGGTTGCGCCCGTCCGGATCGACGGCGGTATCCCAAGGCCGGAGGCGGTCGAGTTTCATTCGCTCCTTCCGTTGGCGGAGGATCTTCTCCCACAGCGGCCTGACGCAGTTCTCGACGGCATCGTGATATGCCTGGCAGTCGGCAGGCGTGTAATCGAAGCGATGATACGCCTTGAACTTGTACTCTTCATAGCCATCGAAACCGGCGTTCGCGGCGATCTCCTGCCGCAGTTCCAGCATCTGGCCGAAGATGTCCTCGAGCCGGTCGCGGTCCTGCAGGCGTCGCTGGGCGGTCGCCTCCCACGCATCGTGCCGGAGGTCGCGGGACGGGTCCAGCAGGAACTTGCCCATCTCCTGAAGCGTCCGCTGTTTGCCCTGAAAATCCACCGTCATCGCCCCGCAGACGCTCTGGTATTCCTGGCTGAGCAGGGATTCAGTCGTCTGCAGCGAGATGTTCTCCTTGCGGAACAGGTCGGTGTCCGTCCGGAGCGAGCGGTCGTGGACGTTGTACCGCAGCGGCGGCAGCTCGATGTTCTCGCGCAGCTGCAGGTAGCGTCTGTCGAGCCCGTCGGAGAGGGTCTTCAGCAGCGGCTGGATGTTCTCCACAAAGCTCCGGTAGGCGTCGGCGCGCTGCTGGTCGTCGGTCTGGCAGGTCATCCCGATGTAGAGAATGGAACCCTTTTCATCGATGGCGGCTTCCAGTTCGCTCCGATCGCGGAGCCACTGCACGAGCTGGTCGGGGTCGGTGACGTTCCGCTGCTGGAGGCGTTCGTACAGCGAGCGAATGGTGTCCCTGTCGGTCAGGTCTGCCTCTTCGGGCACGAAGGTTCTCTTGCCGTACGGCGGAAGGTTGCTGATGCCCGGCTGATCGTTGTCGCTCATGGGTACTCCCTGATGCAGTTTGGTGGTCCAGGCCGCGTTCCGGCAGGAGCGGCTCAGCCGTTCTGTCCGACGGAGACAGAGGGTTTGGTCTTGGGCTTGCCGCGTTCGGATTCGGACTTCTCGCCGGAGGCGGTTTTCCCGGAGGTGCTGGGTTCCAGTTCGGTGGGTTCGTCTTTCCGGAGGCGATAGACGCCCCTGCCGACGCGCTCGTACTTCTCATCCTGCATCGCCGCTGCGATGATCGAGTAGAAGTTCTTGCTGTTGGAGACGTATCCGGCGTCCTGAACTTCCAGCATGATCTCCTTGATCCGCAGCCCTTCGGCATGTCGGCTCAGCACTTCATCGATGTAGTCCGCAAGCGGTTTGTCGTTGCGGGGGCGTTTGCGGCGACCGGTCGAGCCGGCAGGTCCGGAGGAAGCGGCGGTCCCGGCCGCGTCCGAAAGCACCGAGTGTCCGCCGATGGAGCGGATCTGGTCTTCGACGTCATTCAACTGGTCCAACAGCTTCTGCCGCTTGGCCTGCAGTTTGTCGACCTGTTTCTGCTTCTTTTCTATCTCACTGCGAATCGCCGCGATTGTTCTGATTCTGGGCATGGGTCTCCTCACGGTCCTTTCGAAAACTGTAGTCGTTTTATTGTATTGCAGTTATGCTCTGCTCGACGGATATAGTACCCTAAAAGAGGCCTCCGGGCGAGGCCTCCTGTTGATGTATCTTTCTGACGGGAAGTCCGGAGGCAAAAATTCTGTTTTTTTCAGAAGACCGCTTGACGGACAGGTTCTTCTGCTGTAGAGTTTCGAGCGTCAGAAATGACCCCCTTCGATCAGATCTCCCCCCATCTGATCGATTCTTGGCTTGGTTCTCCCCCGACCAAGCCATTTTTTTTGCGCTCACCAAATCACCGGGTGCCCTGCCCGCATATCATCCCACAACCTTCCGGCGCATCATGGATTGCCATCGTCCGACCGCTTCCAGTGTAGAGAGGGGTAAAGGCATGGTTCTCTTGCGCTTCAGTTGCTGCTCACCACGGGCGAATCCTATGTTGCATGCTGAAGTACTTGAAATGAGGTGTACCATGAGAATGAACGAAGGACGGCTCGCCGCCCGGCGCGGCACGGCCTACGTTGCTGCCATTGCTTTCATGACGGTACTGACCGCGGTGGCTGCAGCGATGGTCTCCATGGCGGACATGGAGTTGCAGAAGAGCAACAACTCTCGCCATGCCCAGCAGGCACGGATGGCGGCAGAGAGCGGGCTGGATTTCCTGACGCTGAAGATGAAAGCGATTTATCTTCCGCACGAGACGAAGAAGGAGAGTATCCTCTCCTACCTTTACCCGAAGCTCCAGTACCAGCTGGAGGGCACGGGGAATCTCGACAGCAACACGCTGACGCTCACGACCGGGGCGATCGAAATTCCGACGATTGTCCTGCCCAGCGGCAGCTTCAGCAGCACCATCACCCGAGGCACCGGAACCGATGAGGGGGTGTGGGTCCGATGCACGGGCAGGAGCGGAGAGGTCAGACGGACGGTTTCGGTTTTCTTCCGAACCTACATACGCCGGTCCCACGTGTTCGACTATGGTGTCGCCTCGCGCGGAAAGATCACCGTCAGCGGCTCGGGTGTCGTCACGGGCATGAACGATCCGGGCGAGGGCAGGATGCTGTCGACCCGCGGAAGTTCGCCGGCCATCGAGGTGATCGGCAGCGGGACAGTAGGCGGCGACCTGTACGTGACCGGCGACAGTGAAGATTACATCGTCCTCGGTTCCGGTGCCGAAGTGGCCGGGGAGACCGACCCCACCGTCATCATGGATCAGAACGTCCACCTGGACGTAGAGGACCCGGAGTTCCCGGTGGTGGACACCTCCCCGTTCGAACGGTTCGCGACGAACGTGATGGACACCGGTTCCGATTACAGGCTGGGGTCTTACAGCAACATCCGCATCAAAGCGGGGACGGATCCGAAATTCAGCAGCGACACCGTCATCCGCGGGGTGATGTATATCGAATACCCCAATAAAGTGCGGTTCTCCGGCAGTGTACAGATGGAAGGTGTCATCGTTACGGAGGAACCGCCGCTACCGGATCTGTCGTCCAACCACATCAAGTTCCGAGGTGGATTTACCGCCCCCGGTGTTTCGGCCCTGCCGGACACGGCAGAATACGACGACCTGAAAAACCTCGGCGGGACGGTGATTCTGGCTCCGGGGTTCTCCTTGGACTTCCGCGGAAATGCCGGCACCGTCAATGGCGTGATCGCCGCCGATCAGGTCGAATTCAGCGGCAGCGCTTCTGTCGGTGGCGAATTGGAAGGGTCGATTCTCGGGCTGACCGACACGGAACTGAGCATCGACGGCAACAGCGAGATCAAGATCAACGCTACCCAGGAGTCACTGATCCCGTCCGGGTTCAAACATCCATTCGGACTGGAATGGGATCCCAACACCTACATCGAGCCGATCGACTGACGTTCCCGACAGTCTCAGCAGTCGCCGGGCTTCGTGTTCACGAAGTCCGGCCATTTTTTCACGTTCTGTTGGAGCAGATCTTTTGCCGCAGTTGCTTGTGAATCCTACGTTTCCCTCGGCAGGTTACATTAAGAGCAGGTGAGGTAGATATCATGCGTTTGACAACTCAACGACAACAAGGGCGGCGGGGGTCGGCGTATGTCATCGCCATTGTGCTGCTGACGACCATGACGACGCTGGCTGTGGGCATGCTTTCCATGGCGGACATGGAACTGCAGAAAAGCACAAACAACCGGGACGTCGACAAGGCCCAGCTCGCCAGCGAAAGCGGCCAGACGTTCATCAGGCACACCATCGGGCGACTTGAACTGCCTGCCGACACGAACGAGGATACGCTTCTGGCGAACATTTACGTCGCCCTCTCGGGCCGACTGGAGGAGACCGGAAACCTCGACGACCGGCAGGTATGCATCGCCAACAACTCCGTCTGCGTTCCGGAGATCCCCTTGGCCGAGGGCACTTTCTCCTGCGAGATCCGCAACGGTCAGGAGGCAGAGACCGGAATCTGGGTTCTGGTGACCGGACGGGTCGGCGACATGACCCGCAAGACAGCCGTCTTCTATTCAATGATGGCACGGCGTTCGAGCGTGTTCGATTACGGGGTCGCCTCACGCGGGAAGATCTCCGTCGGCGGCAGCGGGACCATCACGGGGATGACCGATCCATCGGAGGCGACGGTTCTGTCGACCAAGGACAACGCCCCGGCCATCGCGGTGAGCGGAAGCGGGGACGTCGGTGGCAAGCTCTTTTCCATCGGTGGAGACGACAGCTTCATCAGCCTCCAGGGAGGCGGACTCTCCGTGGGCGGCTTCAGCAACCACAACGATATCCGCACCAACGCCGTTTGCCTGAACGCTCCGGAACCGGAGTTCCCGGAGATCGATACCAGTCCGTTCGTCGCCATGGCCGTCAACGAGTATACCGGTAGCAATGGCGGTGGTGGCGGAGGCAAAGGCAAGAAAGGTGGTGGAGGTGGTGGAAGCGGGCAGGTGCTGGAGAACATCCGCATCCCCGCCGGAACGAACCCCAAGTTCACCAACACAATGACCATCAACGGCGTACTGTACATCGAGTATCCCAACAATGTCCGCTTCGCCGGTCAGACCACGCTCAACGGGATCATCGTGACCGAAGAACCGCCCATGGCTGATTACGGCAGCTGCACGCTGACGTTCCGCGGCGGATTCGACGCTCCGGGCGTGGATGCCCTGCCCGATACCGCGAAATGGGCCGCCCTGAAGGAACACGCCGGAACCGTCATGCTCTGTCCCGGATTCCTCCTGGATTTCAAGGGCAACAGCGGGTCGGTCAATGGCGTCATCGCGGCCGACAAACTCGAATTCAGCGGCAACTCGTCGGTCGGAGGCGAACAATACGGCTGCGTCCTGAACCTGACCGAGGAAGAGATGGTCGTCCACGGCAGTGCGGAGATCAAGGTTCGCCGCCTGGACGACGGGATCATGCCCGGCGGGTTCCGCCACAGCAAAGCGCTTTCGATCAACCCGGATTCGTACCTGGAGATCGCCGACAACTGATCCTTGCTGTCTATACAAATACCCGCAGGCCGGCACGGTAACGCTCCGTGTCGGCCTATGTTTATGCGGTCGGCACAGACGCGCTCTTTTGATTTGCCGTCGATCATGCTACTCTTTCACTGTAGACATCTCGGGCCCGATCGGCCCGGCCTTGTCGCTCGCCACGCTCGAAGAAAGGATGATCGAATGAGTTCATTCGAAGATCGCCGGGATTCCGGACACATCGTACCGGACAGCATGCCCGACCCCAGTGTTGACAGCCCGTCCGACCAGCCGCGGATGCACACCATCCTCCGCGACTTCAGCGAAACCTTCGACAACGATTTCGCGCCCATCCTCGGGCCGCTGGAAGAAGCACGCACCGTACTGGACGAAGCCCCCGACCGGATCCCCACCAAACAGATCCTGCCCGAAATGCGGGAACTGGCCCACCAGATCCGCGTCCTGAACGACAAGATCGCCGAGCAGCAGGCCTACGTGCTGATCTTCGGACCGCTCAAGAGCGGAAAGAGCACGTTCATGAACGCCATCTGCTCCTCGTATGTCAGCGAAGTGTCCAGCCTGCCGGCATACCCGTGCATCGTCAACGTCACCGACAGCCCCGAACCGGAGTTCCTCGTCACCCGCTATGACGGCAGGAGCGAAACGTATCACAAGCACGAGTCGATCCAGGAAGTTCTGGCCAACGCGCACGTGGAACTGACCGAGAGAATCAGGCGGATCGAACAGGACGGCGAGGATTTCGACCCTGCCGTGCACATGCCCGAGGCGATCCGGAAAATCGACGTCAAACTTCCCACCGGCGACCTGAAGGAATCCGGGGCCGTGCTCGTCGACACCCCCGGGCTCTACACCCGGATGAAGTTCGGCTACGACCGGATGACCCGCGAATTCCGCGATGCCGCGGCCTGTGCCATCTTCATCGTCAAGAGCGACAACCTGTTTCTCGAACAGGTCTTCTCGGAATTCAACGAACTGCTGAAACTGTTCAGCCGCGTGTTCCTGATTGTCAATATCGACGCCTCCAAGAAAGACCTCCAGCCGGACGGAACGCTCACGCCCAGCCTCGAACATGAAGACCCCCAGAAGGTGGTCGACGCGTTCAAGAGCCTCTCGATGAGTGCTCCGCTCAAGGAAGCGTTCGACTCGGGCCGCCTGAACATCTACCCCGTCGATCTGCTGAACTCGGCGGCAGAACGCATCCGCAGGACGCAAGCCAACGGCAACCAGCAGGACTACCAACCGGAGGCGGTCGGCGAAGCCAATTTTGAGGAGCTCCTGACCGATCTGACCGACTACCTCAACAGCAACGAATACCTGCGGGAGTTCGTCGGCGACAGTATTCGGAGGGCTCGCAGCCTGCTGGACGATCTGAACGGATTGATCAGCGGCGGACCTGTGCAGGATCTCAAGACGCAGATGGACGACCTCGAGCAGCAGAAGCAGCAACTGGCGATGAAGATGGCGGCGGGGAAGCGACTGGGCGAGTTCGACGCCGCCGACCACCGCTCCGAAATGCAGGAACCGCTGGCCCGCAGCCTGCAGAGCAAGGTCGAGGAAATCCGCAACACCATCAGCAACGCGCTGACCGGCGCGATCGACCGCTGGTTCGACAGCGACGAGAGCCTCGAGCACCTGAACTCCAGTCAGATCCAGCCGCTGCTGAAGAACGCCCGCGATTCGCTTGTCCAGCACACCCGCGAACAGATGCGGCTGCAGGTGGACCCGGGTACGCCGGGGTCGGTACCGGAGCAGATCCGCAAGGATGCCGACCGGCTCGGCCTGGACCTCGGCGCCATCACGCGGACCTGTCTTGAAGACCAGACCGTCGACCGCAAGCTGGCCGAGGATGTGACCTTCCGGATTCAGGCCCGGGAGATCCCCGTCCGCCGGCGGTTCTGGGATTACCTGCTGCTGCGGACACGCAGCCGCCTGCGCCGCAGCGTATTCGGCCCGACCGATTCGCCCGAGAAGGAGCTGTCGTCGGATACGAAATCCAAGCGCCTGGGCGAGCCGGCCAAGATGAGGATGTGCTCCATTGCCACCGACCGGCTTGACGAGATTCTCGGTGCTGCCCGGGACATGCCCAAGGCCCAAGCGGATCAATTCCTCGACTGTCTTTCGACCCGGCTGGATGAAGTCGTCACCGACCTGACCGAGACCGCGGAAAACCGTTACAAGCAGGTGGAGGAGCACCTGTCCGAAGCGAAGGCGGTACAAACCGCGCTGGACAAACTGTCCGATTCTGCCGAGACCGCCGAAGCGGGCACCAGCCGATTGCACGATCGGTACGCTCCGGAAGGCGAACAGTAGGATTACGCCGCCCCGCTGCCGGCGGGTATGCTCCGAAATTTCCTTCCATTGAGACAGCGGGCGCATCAGCGGCAATGAGTAGGATCGACCGACGCTATTTCATTGGATGGCGGCAGGTGCCGGCTCGGCCGGTGTGGGTCGTGGGGCAAGACGGACCGGCTCTGCCGACCGCTGGGTGCCCTGCCCCAGTCCCCGCAGATCCAGCTGGTCCACAAGCGGGGCCACCAGTTTTCCGGCGCTTCGGATGTATTCATCCGGATGCGGGTCGGGCAGGAAGATTGCTTCGGGGGTTGCTCCCGCGGCAGGCTTGCGATACTGCTGCAAGGCGTAGCGTCGGGCCCCGCGGATGCGTCCGGCGATTCGCATGATGTCGGCAGCAGAGAGCTGCGGCACGAACGTGGTGCGGAATTCGTAGTCCACGCCGGAATTCATGATCGCGTCGATGCTGTCGTCCATCGCGTCAAAATCCACGCAGGAGCGGGTCACCTGCTCGTACTTGTCGCGGCTGGCCTTGATATCCATGGCGATGTAATCCAACAGCCCCAGGTCCAGCAGCCTTCGGATAACCTCCGGCCGCTGGCCGTTGGTGTCCAGCTTGACCTCGAACCCCATGGCCTTGACGTCGATCAGCAGTTCCTCCAGCCCCGGGTGGAGGGTCGGTTCCCCTCCGCTGACGACCAGCCCGTCCAGCAGGCCCCTTCTCCGTTCCAGCAGGCCCAGTACCTCCGCTCGCGTGACCCCCGGCGACGAATTCGTCTCCGGGATCAGCTGCGAGTTGTGGCAGTAGAAACAGTTCATATTGCAGCCGGGAGTGAACACCACCGCGGCCAGCTTCCCGGGGTAATCAACGAAACTGCATTTCTGTAGACCTGCGAGTACCATGGTCGGCCTCCGTGCCGATACATCATCCGTGAAGTTGTCTGTTGCGTCCGCTTCGGATGGCGGGCTTTCGGCCTGCCATCGGTGCTCTTACGGCATCTTTATCGGTTGATGGGTCAGAAGACCCACCAACCGCCGACGGTTACACCACTTCGTACCCGTTGGTGGGTCGGGAGACCCACCAACCGACGACGGTTACACCACTACGTACCCGTTGATGGGTCAGGAGACCCACCAACCGTGGTCCGTCCGGGGTTACACCACTTCGGGCAGGGCGTATTTGCGGCGGTCGAAGTATTCGGCTTTCTTGCCCTTGTTGTAGTTCTGCACCGGGCGGAGATAGCCCGTCACGCGCGACCAGACTTCCGTTTCGTCGCCGCATTCGGGGCAGGTGAACTGCTCGCCGGGCAGGTAGCCGTGTTCGTGGCAGATGCTGAAGGTCGGCGTCACCGACACATACGGCAGCTTGTACCGCTTGACGATCCGCTGCAGCATGGTTTTGCACAGCTCCGGATCGTCGATCGTCTCGCCGAGATACAGGTGCAACACCGTCCCGCCGGTGTACAGGGCCTGCAGCTCGTCCTGCAGGTCGATGGCCTCGAACACGTCGTCGGTGTACCCGACCGGCAGTTGGGTGGAGTTGCTGTAGTACGGCACGTCCTGCCCGGCGGTGATGATGTCCGGGTACCGTTCGCGATCCAGCTTGGCAAGTCGGTAGGCGGTGCCTTCTGCGGGCGTGGCTTCGAGGTTGTACACGTGGCCGGTTTCTTCCTGGTACTCGGCCAGCACGTCTCGCATGAAGTTCATGATCTCCACGGCGAAATCGTTGCCTTCCGGCTCGGCCACCGTCTTGCCGAGGAAGTTCTGCAGCGCCTCGTTCATGCCCACCAGGCCGATCGTGGCGAAATGGTTGTGCCAATACTCCCCGGTGCGGGCCTTGACGTTCCGCAGGTAATGGGCCGAATACGGATACAGGCCGTTTTCCGTGTGCTTCTCGACAACCTTCCGCTTGATCTCCAGCGAGGTCTTCCCGACGTCCATCAATCCGCGCAGACGCCGCTTGAAGTCGTCCTTGCTCGTTGCCCGGTAGCCGATCCGCGGCAGGTTGATCGTCACCACGCCGACCGAACCGGTCAACGGGTTCGAGCCGAACAACCCGCCTCCACGCTTGCGAAGCTCCTTGGTATCCAGGCGCAACCGGCAGCACATGCTGACCGCGTCTTCCGGGTTCAGATCACTGTTGACATAGTTGGCGAAGTAGGGAATCCCGTACTTGGCGGTGATCTTCATGAACGCGTTGAACGCCGGGGAATCCCAGTCGAAGTCACGCGTCAGGTTGATCGTCGGAATCGGGAACGTGAACACGCGGCCTTTCAGGTCGCCCTCGGCCATCGCGTCGCAGAAGGCCTGGTTGAACAGGTCCATCTCCGCCTGGTAGTCGCCGTAGTTGCCGAAGCCGACTTCTCCGCCGATGATGACGGCCTGGTCTTTGAGCGTGCTCGGGACGGTCAGGTCGAAAGTCAGATTGCTGAACGGGCACTGGAAGCCCACACGGGTCGGCACGTTCAGATTGAAGATGAACTCCTGCAGGCACTGCTTGACCTGTTCGTAGGTCATCCCGTCGCGGCGGATGAACGGGGCGCAGTAGGTGTCGAAGCTGCTCCAGGCCTGGGCCCCGGCGGTCTCGCCCTGGGTGGTGAACGTGCTGTTGACGACCTGACCGAGGAAGCTCCGCAGGTGACGCGCGGGTTTGGATTCCACTTTGCCCGGCACGCCGCCGAAGCCTTCCATCAGCAGCTGGCGAAGGTCCCAGCCGGCACAGTACGGGCCGAGAAACCCGAGATCATGAATGTGCGCGTCGCCGGATTCGTGGACGTGCCGCACCTCTTCGGGGTACACCTCGTGCAGCCAGTAGTTCTTCGTGAAGAACTCGCGAACGTAGTTGTTCAGGCCGTTGACCGACCGCTGCATGTTCGCGTTTTCCTTGATCTGCCAGTCCTTGTCGTCAAGGTATTCGCTGAACATGTCGATCGTCGCGCCGATCAACGCATTCTGGCGACGGGCGCTGCGGCGCTTCTCGCGATAGAGGATGAACGCCTTGGCCGTGCGGGCGTGGCCGTTCTCGATCAGGACCTTTTCCACCAGGTCCTGGAGGTCTTCCACTTCCGGAATCGAGTCACCGTAGCGATCGGAGGCGATCTCCAGCACCTCGGCGGTCAACTGCTCTGCCTTGGAAAAGTCCTTGCCTCCGCAGGCGCAGGCGGCTTTGTAGATCGCGAGGGTGATTTTATCGGGCATGAAGGCGACGACGCTACCGTCCCGCTTTCGAATCCGTTCAAACATGGGTCCAACTCCCTTTGGGGCCTGCCGGGTTCACTCCCGGCGCGCAGCGGCCTGCACGAGCAACAACTGGCAATCACAGATTGACAAAGATAGGACACCGAACCGCAATGGGGCGACGTGTCGCCACCCGCCCCGATTCCTGCTTCGCCGGAAACGCCGAAGCCATGACATGAGCAACCCCGCGATACGCCCGAAGGCGCTATCAGGTCACCATGCTTCGGCCGACCTTCCCGCGAGGTCCGGGCCAAAAAACCGCGCTGGGCGCGGGTCGCCGGCAGGTCTTCGGGCTTGTGGTCCGTCCAGCCGCTTCGCTCGATCCTACTTCCGCCGCTTCCCATCTCCCCGCCAGGAAGATAGTGCGTTTTGCGGGTTCGTTACCACTCACCGCTGCGGGGCAGCCCCGGATTCTCACCGGGTTCCCTTCTGGGCCCCACATTGTGGGGCACCGACAACAAGACCCAATATATAGCGTTCGCCCGCCCTCTCCAACACCAAATGATGAAGTTTTGCGAAAATCGGACAAATCAATGCAACACCATGATATGGCCTATCTTCCAGCCGTGAGTAGCTGTTGGCTCCTTCCGGGCGCGCCCAAATCGCCTTCCAGAGTCCCGCCGCAAGGGCAGGTTCCCACCGCAGAGAAACCGGGGCGGAATCTTGCATACCTCCGGCCCGAGGCGTACTGTAACTCCCACGATTCCCCTGCCGCCTGTTCCCGCAATACAAGCGAGATTCCGATGAGCGATCACGACAATCGACCTGCCGCCGAGCCGACCGGATACGTCCGGCCGTCGTGGGATGAGTATTTCATGGAGGTGGCCGAGGCCGTCGCCAAGCGGGCCACCTGCAACCGCGGCAGGAGCGGGTGCGTGATCGCCCGCGGAAAGCAGATCCTGGTCACCGGGTATGTCGGATCGCCCCCGGGAATGCCGCACTGCGATGACGTGGGGCACCAGATGAAGAAGCTCGTCCACGAAGACGGCAACATCACCCAGCATTGCATGCGGACCATCCACGCCGAGCAGAACGCCATCTGCCAGGCAGCAAAGCTCGGGATCTCCATCGACGGAGCGACGCTTTACTGCCGTATGACCCCCTGCCGGGCCTGTGCGATGCTGATCATCAGTTGCGGCATCCGGCGGGTGGTCTGCCGACGGAAATACCACGCCGGGTCCGAAAGCGAAGCGATGTTCAAACAGGTCGGCGTGGAACTCGTCTTCATCAGCGAAGAAACCGAACAGTACGACAACCAACGCGGCTGAGCTTCCCGCCACCATCAGAAACGAGAGGACAAATGGCGATGGACGCAGTAAACCTTCTCCGCCCCGAATACCCCCGGCCTCAGCTGGTGCGCGAGGCGTGGCAGAATCTGAACGGCCGCTGGAGTTTTGAATTCGACCCGGGCAGCAGCGGCACGGCCCGCAACCTGCACAAAAGCACCGGCCTGGAAGAGTGGATCAACGTCCCGTTCTGCCCGGAGAGCGAGCTGTCTGGAATCGGCAGGACGGACTTCTGCGACAGCGTCTGGTACCAGCGGTCGATCGCGATCCCGCGCGAGTGGGAAGGCAGGCGGGTGCTGCTGCACTTCGGAGCCGTCGACTTCGAGTGCGAGGCGTTCCTGGACGGGGTGAGCGTCGGCGTGCACTACGGCGGGAGCAGCAGCTTCTGGTTCGATCTGACGCGGCAGGTCACGCCCGGCTCGGAGCATAACCTGGTGGTGCGGGTGTTCGACGACGTCCGCAGCGGGAATCAGCCGGTCGGCAAGCAGTCGAAGCTTTACGCATCGCACGGCTGTCACTATACGCGGGTGACCGGCATCTGGCAGACGGTGTGGATGGAGGCGGTCGACCCTGCCGGGATCGAGCACCTGCACATCGTACCGGATCTGGACGGCTCGCGGTTCATCCTCACGCCGACCTACCACAGCACGCCCCGCGGGTATACGTTGCGGGCCAGGCTCCTGTCCGACGGCCAGGCCGTGGACGAGCAGACCGTCCCCGCAGGTCAGCTGGGCCCACTGACGCTCAACGTCGCCGACGCCCGGCCGTGGAGTCCGGACGATCCGTTCCTTTACGACATCGAACTGGACGTCATCAACGCCGAGGGCCAAGCGGTCGACTCCGTCCGAAGCTACGCGGGCCTGCGGAAGGTGCATGTCGAGGGCAACCGCATCTTCCTGAACAACGAGCCGATCTACCTGCGACTGGTGCTGGACCAGGGCTTCTACCCGGACGGTATCTGGACGGCGGCGAGCGACGCGGCGCTCAGGCGGGATATCGAGCTGTCGATGGCAGCGGGGTTCAACGGGGCGCGTCTCCACCAGAAGGTCTTCGAGGAGCGTTTCCACTACTGGGCGGACAAGCTGGGCTACCTGACGTGGGGCGAGTTTGCCGACTGGGGCATCGGCGTACACTCCATGGCGCGGAGCCGGCCTGACCCGACGGTATCCATGAGCATCCTGAACCTGATCGACGAGTGGCGGGAGGTCGTCCGACGCGACCGGAATCATCCGTCGATCATCGCCTGGACCCCGCTGAACGAAACCCACGCAGCCGACCTGGAAATGCATCGCCGCTATCACCGCATGGTCTACGATCTGACGCGGCAGCTGGACCCGACCCGGCCGATCAACGACGCCAGCGGGTGGATTCACGTCAAGACCGATCTCTGGACGGTCCACGACTACTACCAGGACCCGGAGAAGCTGCGCGATCAACTGACGCCCGACGACGCCGGCGTGTTCCGCTGCCGCGCGCAGAAGGAACCGGAATACGACGGCCAGCCGTACCTGATCGACGAGTTCGGCGGGATCAAGTGGGTGCCCGAGGAGCGTCGCGGCTCGGCGGAGGGCTCCTGGGGCTACGGCGACGAACCGGAAACCCTGGAGCAGTTCCACGAGCGGCTGGAGGGACTGGTCGACGTGGTGCTGAGCTTCCCGCACATCTGCGGGTACTGCTACACCCAGCTGACGGACGTCGAGCAGGAGCAGAACGGCATCTACAACTACGACCGGACCACCAAATTCGACATGGAACGCATCGCGAAGGTCTTCGGCAAAACACCGGAGAGCTTCTGACGCGGTTGATCGGTCGGCCAGCCCCGCCTGCGTGCGGAAATCAGCCGGGCGCTGTCGGCCTGGTCAGGGGCGCCGAGTTTGACCTGCGCTCCCGCCGAGACGGTCAGGTCCGGTAGTTTCACCAGAGCGCACAGCACGGCCCCTGCCCACCGGGACCGTTTACCTCTATGGAATCTCGCTGTTCGCATAATCACCGCTTGCCGATCGGCAACTCGGGACAAGAAGACTTCCCCCCAAGCACAGCACCCGGAGGCGGTTATTTGAACGGGCCGGCGGCAAACCGGTTGCGCCGATCTGCCGGACGGGCTTCTCATTGGCGGGCAGGTTGTGTATAACAGCCACTGACCTGCCGACACCGGCCCGTTGAGAAAGGATTTCCATGCCGCAGCACATTGCCGACAAACTCGCCGACGCCATTGCTCAAACCGGCTCGCCGGTCTGCGTGGGCATCGACCCGCGATACGACCGCTTTCCCGCGGAACTGACGACTTCCAACCCCACACCCACCCAGACGCTTGAAGCGTTCCGCACGTTCTGCTTCACCGTGGTGGATCAGGTAGCGGGCCTGGTCCCGGCGATCAAGCCGCAAAGCGCATACTTCGAGGTGCTCGGGCCCGCGGGCGTGGAATTGTACTTCGAAACCATCTCCCGGGCCCACGAAAAGGGACTCCTGGTGATCGGGGACGTCAAGCGGAACGATATCGGCTCCACGGCAGAGGCGTACGCCGCGGCACACCTGTCCGGTCCGGACAAGCCGGACTTCATCACCATCAACGGCTATCTCGGCGAAGACGGGATCGCCCCGTTCGTGGATATCGCCCGCGCCGAAGGCAAGGGCGTGTTCGTGCTGGTCCGCACGAGCAATCCCTCAGCCAAAAGCGTGCAAGACTTCTGCGACGATTCCGGTAAGCCCCTCTACAAACACGTAGCCGAAATGGTCGGACGCGTCGGGAGCGACTGCCTCAGCGACAGCGGGTACAGTTGCGTCGGAGCGGTGGTCGGAGCGACCTGGCCGGAAGAGGCAGCCGAACTCCGCCGTCTCATGCCCGAGCAGTTGTTCCTCGTGCCCGGATACGGCGCCCAGGGAGCCACCGCAAAAGACTGCGCCGCCGGCTACAAGGAAGACGGCAGCGGGGCGCTGGTCAACGCCAGCCGATCCGTTATCTACGCCCACGCGAACAAGGACTACGCCTTCACCGCCTGGCCGGACGCCATACACGAAGCGGCCCGGCTGTTCGCACAGGAAATCGCCTCGGCTGTGATGCCGTAAACCATGCCCAAGCGACGCGCCAACATGCAGTTCTTCGCCCTGCCCGGGGACGTGCCGGAGACGATCACGCTCGGCGGCGCGAGCTATCGGCGCCAGGGCGTGTTCAAACACGATTTCTTCGCCGCCACGTGCCTCTATCGGACCAAGAGCAACGCACCGTTCGAGCAGATCGTCGTGAAATTCGGACGGACCCAGCCGTTCTGCGGGATCCCGTGCGACTGGTATGCCGAGGCGATGCTCAAGCACGAGCAGGCGATCTACCGCACGCTCACCGGGACCGAAGGAGTGCCGCGGTGGGCGGGCACGCTCAGCCGCACCGCCTACGCGATCGAGTACATCGACGCCAAACCGCTGGACCACCTCGATTCGCCCCCGCCGGGGTTCTTCGATCGGCTTGCGGAAATCTTCCGGCAAATCCACCAGCGCGGGGTCGGCTATGGCGACGCCAACAAGCGCAGCAACATCCTCGCCGACTCCGACGGAAACCCGTGGCTGGTTGATTTCCAGATCTCGCTGCGCCTGCGGGAAGACTGGCCGACGCCCCTGCGACAAGTCAACCGGACGGCCGTGCGGTATTTCCAGCGGGCGGACATCTACCACCTCTACAAGCACAAGCGGCGCCTGGCACGCCACGAACTTCGCCCGGAAGAGGAGCAACTGTCCCGCCGCCGCGGGCTGCTGCATACATTGCACCGCAAACTGACCGACCCCTGGAGACGGTTGCGACGCAAATTCCTCAAACAGCAGCACCGGAAAGGCGCCCTGAGAAGCCCCACCGGACACCTGGAAGAGCATCACCAGCCGGAGAAGGCGACCTGGCGAGACGAGGTGGACGCGAAATGAGCGACCACCAGAACGCCGCGCCGTGAGCCCGCGACGGGAGTCCCGGGGTGATGCAGCCCATTGAACGCGCGTTCCCCGCCTCCGGGTGGATCTTGCAGCAAACCCGACGGGGGGGGGCGGCCTTTGCTATGCGCTGACGGTCAACCTTCGTGAATAATGTGGGTTAGTAACAGGGATTGTCTATCGAAATGCTGGAGCATTTCCTAGATCTTTTACAAGTGTTGTGGTCCCATT